>NZ_DALZYO010000003.1:36672-180193 GCF_031988165.1 Neobacillus sp. | reverse complement strand
TGTTACGTATCTCTTATTATCTCTTAACCCGAAAAGAAATGTATGTAGACTTAGGTGAAGACTACTTTGATAAGCAGAGAAAACAATCAATTGTTCGGCATTCTCTGAGACGACTCGAAAGTTTAGGATACATTGTTACGCTCGAAGAACCTAAAGCCTCTTAATCCAGTTCACTTATTTACCATAGATCATTGAATCTGGCGCTCTCTTCGCTTTTTTAAAAAAACAAATGAGCTGCGTCCTCTTAAGTAATGCCTTTTTCTCTGATTTACAGAAGTTAATTTTCATAGTAGTTTAAGTGCATTTCTTCACATTTTCTTCCTTACTCATTCCTTTAGTTAATAGGGAATATCTTACTAATACACAATTTATTCGAACTATGATTTAATTAATTTACCCAATAATTCAAAGGCAAGTTTTTTATTTTTTTGTCTAAATCTTCGTTTTAAGATTTGATTTCAATAACTCTCTTTCTAACTTATAAAATTTAAAACCAAACCATGTAAAAATATTTAATAAACAAAGTAGAATAAGGTTTGGAATCAAAGGACCATGGTCAGGATTTGAATCATCTAAGTAATTTACAATGACTGCAATAGAAGTTCCAAAGAACCAAATCACCGGAAGAATTAAACCTAAATATTTGTTTTTTCTACTAGACAAAAACCTTTGAAATTTGTAAATGAGAAATACTATACCAAGAGATATAAGATAAAAAGCAACATCTTCAAGATGCTCCTTCTTAAACATATAACTTGGATCATCAATCATTCTTACTACAAAAGTAATTAATAAAATAGTTATGCCTAGCCAATTAAGTATTTTAAACTTCTTCACCTAAATCACCTGACCCTAAGTGTTCTATAAGAAATATTCTTACTGGTTCATCATATTTACTTAGCGTCACCCTTGCTAACATCAATCATTAATACGGCAGATTGAATTTCTTTTATTTTTTCAAGTGTTTTATCATCCATTTTATCCAGCCTCCTATGTCTCTTTTTCCGTCAATTGCGAAGTTAATAAACAACTTCTTCTTCTACTATTCTGCCACGTTAGTGAAAAAAGCGAAACCCCCAATTGAAGTTTCGCACAAGTTCATTAAAATCCGTTTTTTTACTTTAGTTTAGCTTTAATTTGTTCCAGTTTCATCCTTATTAAATACTTCCAAGTTGTAGTTGTAATCAAGATTTATAAGAATATCGTTCGCTTGATGTAATTTTGTAATATTTTTATCAGTTATTCCCTGCTCAGTAAGCTCCAAAACTTTGTTTAACGCTTCCTTTACTTTCTTAGAAGCTTTAACTTTTTCTGCCAATCTATTTGCTCCTTTTACGTAATCCATAAGAGGTCCAGTATTTCCTATTTCATCAAAGGAGTCAACATTGGCTACTAGTGCATCAAGCCAAATTGAAGTGTTATGGATTCCATCTGACAAAGTGCCATTTGCATATATATCATCTTCATCTTTAGCAGTATAAACAACTTGTGGTTCTTTGGATTTAACCGTTTTTTCTTCGACTTTTACATTTTTCGCTCCAGTCACAGATGAACAACCTGTTAAAATCAAAAGTAAAAGGAATAGAAATAAACTTAACTGTTTCATTAGACACCTCCCAAAAGGTCATTTCCTGATAATTAAATTGTTAAATTACTCTGCTAAAGATTAATCAAATTTAACCTCTTTAGAAAACCATTCCCAATACGCATTTCCCTGTGCAATAATCATTCTTTCTAACCAGGTTGTCAAATCAGAGTAAAAACTTATGGTTTCAATACTCCTCAACAGGATATTTACTTTTTTAGTATCATTAAAATTAGAACGGTCAAGTAATAACGTACCTCTATCTACAACATAGCCAATTGGGTAGCAATATTTTAAAATATATTCCACATCACAATAGTTTTTCATTGAATTATATTCATTTATCATTTTCTCGATTGAATAAAGACAAAAGGAGTAACCATATTCGTAGGTGAAAAACTCAGCACCATTATGTAATAATAAGAAATCTTTATATTCAGTAGGCAAGACCAACTGGTTTTTTGTTATAAGTATTTTTAATTCGTCTTTAGTAATGGGCTTATTAAAATTAAAACCAACTTTTGGGTAAATTCCAGATGAACTATGGACATTTAATAAATAATTTTCATCCAATCTTGTTTTTAGTGCTTCCAAAACATTTAATATTGACGAATCCTTCATACTCATCACCCCTAAGGAAAAAATTGAATCACTGTAGCAGAAAGTATTCGTGATGGGAATGGCAATTCCCTTTTTTACTAAACTGATCTTTAGTTCAAAAAGAAAAAGCTGCCTCGACGACAGCTCCGATCTTAAACTCTTGCCCCCGTTAGTTTAAGTGAAACTCTTTACAATCTTTTTTTACCTTAACAAAATATAATCCCTTAATGTGTTGGGACATATCAAAATACTCCTTCTTAGTACATTTTTCATTATTGGTTATCCTCCTTATTTTTTTGTTTTAGCTCTTTTAAAATTTCATTTAATAGTTCATGTGTTTTATCGGCAAACTGTCCATTTCTGTAGTGAATGAAAGCTAATAAAATATATATCCCCACAAGCACACCAAAGATTAAAGCAAACATAGCAATTGAGATATGAATCTCCCCCTAAAAATATATTTACATGGAAAATTATATAATAGGAGGAAAGTTATGCAAACAAATAATTTTGAAGATACAGATATTTCGGAAAATAAACCTCCCTAATCGAATAGGGAAAATACATTACCCTACTTTTGCAGCACTTCCAATAAACCAACAGCACGGGGTCATTGATAACATTGTTGAATAAAAGCTAATAACAATTGTTCAACTAAACTGCCACTTTAGTTTAAGTGCATTTCTTCACAATCTCTTCTAAAATATACATTTATTTTGAAAATGAGTTACTCAACAATCTGGCCCGTTTGTGGAACAAGAAAAAATCCTGCATCAACACAGGATTTTTAATCAATCTTTATTTTAAATAATTAAACTCTTTTAAAATGATCAATCTTTTTTATAAAACTACAGTAACCTCACAGCATTTTACTTCTTAAAGTTATCTGCCACTTTCGTTAAGTTTAGTTGAAATTTTAACAATATCATTGTAACTATTTATATTGTTAAATCACAAAAATATAGCAGTCAATATTTACTTCAACATACAATAGTATTTTTACAAGGTATTAAGGATTTTTGTGTCAATTTGCAAGGTATTAAGGACTTTTGTGTCAATTTGCAAGGTATTAAGGACTTTTGTGTCACTCGTCATTAGTTTAAGTACGTTTTTCCACAAACTTCTTTTTTGGAATGGCTAGTTAAACAATATTGTTGTTATTTCAATCATAAAAAAAGAACCAAATTAGGCCCTTTTTGTGTTTGCATGTTAAATTGTTCAATTGTTATATCTCAAAATATGCAACAAACCGTTGTCATTCACGAATCGAAATCCCACGATTTTTCCTTCTTCCTTTTCCTTTGTAGAAAAGACGACTTCACCTTCTACACTTGCAGTTTTTTCCTCATCTCCATTTTTCTGATAACCGACCTTTGCTATGAAGGTATAACGATATGATATATTCTCTTGCTCAATCGTGATATTCTTAAGACTTAACTTATAGCCATTATCGTAGGCACCGGTTTGGTATTTAGTACCACCAAATGCTGCAATGAAGGTCTCGATCCTAGAAAAATCTGCAAAGTAACGTCCGTATACTTCTGCTAAATATTTATCTAACTCTTGGTTCTCTGCTTTATTATTTACAACACTCCTATATTTAGGATTCCATATTAAATCTATTAACTTCTCATCCGGACCAGTAAACTCATGCTCAAGAACTTTTTTAATTGCTGTCTTTCGCACCCAGTTAACTTCATTATTACTTTGTTCTTCTGTTTTGGATCCATTTCTTTGTTCTAATTGTGATGGTTTATCAGAGGAATTTATGCTCTTTTTTGTTATATCTGTAATAAATATTATGCTGCCTATGAGTACTGTCACCGTTAAGAGCTTAGGAAACCACTCTAATCTGTTTTTTTTATGCGGTTGCTTTATGGCACTTCTTATTTTCACCTTATGTTCTTCCGAAAAATGGTTTCCCTTATATACAGTATCATCCATTGCTCTTTTAAGGTTACTCAATTGTTCTTCCATAAAGTTCACTTCCACCTAATAGTTTTTTTACCAATATCCGACCCCTCTTTAATCTTGTTTTTACTGTATTTTCATTAATGGCTAAAAGTTCAGCAATTTCGGTAATAGTCATCTCTTCATAATAGAAAAAGATAATTACTTCTCGATATTTTACTGGCAAGGAGAGGACTGTTTGAGAAAGCTTTTCTTTTTCGCTTTTCAACACCAACCTCATTTCTGGAGACAAATCCTTATTAATAAAGTGTTTGAGTAAGTTATTGTTAAAATAGTATCTTTTTAGAAATGAGCTTTTTAGCATATCTTTACAGCGATTAATGGTGATACGATAAATCCAAGGTTTGAAATAGTGTATTTCAGATGCTTTATAATATTGGTTATAACAAGTAACAAAAACTTCTTGGACAACATCTTGTGCCAAGCCCCAATCCTTTAAGTAACTAAACGCTAATTTCTTTAATCGTTCTCCATATTCACTCATTATTATTTCCAACCATTCATCTTGATTATTTTCCGTATTTTCTTTTGCCATTTACTCACCACCTTAAATTTCTATAGCTACAACGAGATACAGTTTTTAAAAGTTTCACTTTATTAAAAGATTAAGTTAATTTATTTCATTTTTAATTTTTAGGCTCTCTTAGTCCAATAAGAAAGCGATACTCTTATAGAAGTATCGCACTTATTATAGAAATAACGAATTTTCTTTTTATTCATCTGTATATACCAATGATTTCTACAATTATGAATTACATTTTGGGGAATCTTAGAACAAATTTTGTCCTCTCATTCTTAACACTAAAAACTTCAATTTTACCATTATGAAGTTCTACAATTTTCTTAACAATAGATAATCCCAGTCCAAATTCTCCAATCGGATTATTGGTTCTTGAAACATCTGCTTTATAAAATCTACGCCAAATATTTTCCACTTCACTTGCTTCAATTCCAATACCAGTGTCTTCAACCTCTATTATTGTGTCCTGTTCATCTTCTTTCCCTTGAATGTAAATTGTTCCACCACTTGTAAACTGAATACTGTTTTTTACTATATTAATGAGAATTTGTAATAATCTATCATAATCAGCGAAAATTATTAAGTGTTCATCGGCTTCAATAATTATCTCATTATCTTTTTCTGCTGCTTGTATGTATAATTGGTCTTTAATAACCTCAATTACCTCTAACACTTGAATTTCTTGTATAAATAACTTAATTTGATCTGACCTGATTTTATCATAGTCCAAATTTTCATTCACAAGCCTTATTAATCTTTTTGCTTCTTTAGTAATAAGTGCAATCCCATTTTGTCTTTCTTTTTCGGGGATCAAATTATGATTTAATCCATCTAAGACTCCACATATAGTAGTAAGTGGGGTTTTTAATTCGTGTGAAACATCAGACATAAATTGCCTTCTTCTGCTTTCCAAGGCACTGATTTCTTCCATTGAAAGATTAATTTTATCTACCATTTGGTTAAAATCATTTCCTAGTTCACCTATCTCATCAAAGTGGGAAGTAGGAATTTTAACAGAATAATCTCCCGAAGAAACAATTGATGTTGCTTTTTGAATACGTTTAATTCTATTAACGTGAATTCTAGATAGTAACCAACTCAATAATAAAGATACGAATAAGGCAATAAGAATAGCATAAATCAAATAGTGATTAATTTGATCAATCATCACTTTAGAGCCACTAATAGGAGATGTAAGTAATATTCCTCCAGCTAATCTGTTTTTTTTTAAGTAAGGTAATGCCACAAGGGTAACTTCATTTTTAGAGCCTCTAATCCTATCTTTAACTACAAGTGGTGAACCTCCTGTGATTTTTTCTAGTGCAACATCCGTTAGTTTTACTTCTGGATCAGGGAATCCTGTTGGGTAAAGGATTTTTCCATCTTTATTAAATAGAGAAAAACTAATGTTTCTTCCAGTTAAAACCTCTCCATATTTTCTTATTACTTCTTCTGGGCCGAATTCATTATTTTCTAACGCAACCATGATATTTTTTCCATACGATATTAATTCTTTGGATTTATTCTGATAAACCAACGTTTCAATATAATGTGTAAATAAGATACTAAGTAATAAAAATGCAACTAAGATAACACCTAAATGACTTAACAATAATTGATAAAGGAACCTAACTTTCATAAATTACTCCTTCAGGATAATTTTTAAAAAATAATTATTTCCACTTTTGTAAATACATTAACAAAATTTAACATACCAAACAATAAATTCTTGAATATTTACAATTTTATTCATAATTTATTAACAATTATTTATTGAATAAAATTTTCTATCAATTAGTCCTATTTAATATTAGTTGAATAACAAAAATGCCGCCTTGATTGGCAGCACATATTCTTAAATTAACCCGAGAGTTCTTCAAGATATTCTTTTTTTAACTGGTACAAATAAATCAACTTTACATTTCCCCTCTGGGTCTTCGGAAGGGTTATTCATATTAAATTCAAGGTTATATCTATCGTAATCTGCATCATAATCGCTATTTGGTAGCCATTCTACAAACATATACTGGTAAGCAAAATTCAACTTATCAGGAGTATCATAGAAGTGATACAAGGCATAATGCCCCCCATCCAATTTTTTAAATTTCATATCCTTATGTCTCTCTTTATAAAATCCGTCAGGAATTGTAACACAAGCATCATGGCGGCAATCCTTGCTTTCGACTAAATTAGGATTATCTAATGAAATTCCGATAAATGATTGTTGAGGTGGGAATAGCCCATTGCTAATTGCCCAATTAATCAGGTTTCCCCAGTGTTCTTGAGGTTCATAATAACTCCCAGTCCGTCTAATAAACGCTACTTCAGTTTCAGGTAATTCCTTTATTAAAATATTCATTCTTAAAATCCCCCATTTGGAAATAGTCACCCCTCAATACAATTCGCTATTTATTGAATAATTTCCTTCTTCCACTCCCTCACCCCTTAGCTTAAGTACATTCTTTCTTCACAATCTTGTGTACAGAGTTTTAGTAGATTTATTCAAAAACTTGTTCTTTTTCCACTCATTTATTACAGGAATGCTGTCCCGATTGTTCCATAAAAAATGGCTTCCTATAATTTAAGGAAAGCAGCCGTTAGCATATCCACATCCTATTTCCTAACAATTCACTTTTTAAAATTTTTTGTATGATTATCTTTATAATTCTTTCTTACATTTTACAATTATAAATTTTATTGGAGGTTTATTTTTCATGTTCTTACTTAGCTCGTCAATTTCTGAAAACTCTACCAGTCCATATTTTCCAAATTCTTGTTTTATGGAGTCAGAATCATAAAAAAACATTTTTACGCCTTCCATTATCTCGAAATAGTCTTTATCCAATTGTTTGCCCTTTCCAAACATTGGGGCTTTTTTTGAAACAGTTGTAAAAATCATATATCCATTTGGCTTTAACTGATTATAGCAATCTTTAATAAACTTATCTCTCTCACGATTATTCAATAAGTGAATAAGTGCATAGCAAAATATACCGTCATAGAGTTTGTTATCAAAAGGCATGTCAGTTACTGATCCATGAAAAATACCAATATCAACTCCATTTTGCCTCGCCAAATCAATCGCTGTTTTTGAAATCTCAATACCTGTAACATTTATTCCATTTTCAATAAAAACCTTTGCATTTCTACCATATCCAATACCTGGTACCAGTATATCCTTAACATTCCTTTCAAGGAAAAAGTCCTTTGTTAAGATTGCGGAGTCTGTAGGTTCAAATCCCCACATCGTTTGTTTTTCTATAAAACTTGATTCCCAGAATTCCATTATATCTCTATCTCCTTTATGTTTTATTTTAATTGGGCTACTATGTTGCTTGACGCTAATGTTTATTTTAATTAAAGACATAATGACTTTTTAAAACTATAATTGGTATTCATCTTTTTGTAAAATTTTTAAACCTCCTTTTGGTTTAATGTAACAATTCTAAATTTGGTATAAATCCCTCTTCAACTCCCTGCTCCTTTAGTTGAATAAGAAATTGAAAAAAGAGCTGCCGCAGAAACTCGTTACAATCTTTTACTCAAGCACCCTCTAATTTAAGTGATAGCATTCACAAATTAATATAAAAAAAGCCGATCTCCACATTTGGAAAGTCGGCCATATTGATGTATTGAGTGGATTTGGATCGGAAACTATCAATTTGTAAGTATGCACCACCGATAAAGTTGGCTTCAACTTTTGTCCCAATGGAAAGATTGTGAGACACCGCTCTGGTATCCACTGGAGCGGTGCTACTAATTAAATCTGGACGTATTCGGCAATTACAATATTTCAATATACCCTTCTGTTCCATGCACGCGAATTCGTTGCCCGTCTTTTATCAGATTGGTGGCATTTTCCACTCCGACAACTGCTGGTAAGCCATATTCACGCGCGATAACTGCTCCATGGGTCATCAGTCCACCAACTTCGGTGACCAGGCCTTTTATGGATACAAACAATGGTGTCCAGCTAGGGTCAGTAAAGGCGGTGACTAATATATCTCCATCTTCTAGATCAGCATCTTCCATGTTTAAGATGACACGTGCTCGTCCCTCTATAACTCCAGAAGAAACAGGTAGACCTACAATAGCTTCGGCTGGGAGATTTTCTCGTTTGTACTCACCTGCAATGATTTCACCATCAGACGTGATAACACGTGGGGGAGTTAGTTTTTCATAAAATTTGTACTCGTCTTTTCGATTGTTGATGATCTGATAATCCAGTTTATTTGTGCGTACGACATCGCGAAGTTCTTCAAAAGTGAGATAGTATATATCTTCCTTTTCATGAATAACGTTGACTTGTACGAGTTGTTCGGCTTCTTTCAGTAAAGCCTGCTTATAAATGAAGTAGCGATTAACCATGCCATATTTTGGATATTCCCGATAACCGATGAAATTCCGGATTAGGTCGACCATTCGTTTTGTTTCTTTGGCTTTTTGTTCACCATCCGGTAATTGCTTCAATCGATCTAATAACTCTTGTTCTTTTTTCAAAGCCTCCAGCCGCCCTTGCTCAAATTTCCGATTGCTTTCATTAGGCTCAAAGTTTTTGATGTTATTGAGAATCATGGGGACAATTGTAATTGGTTTTTCACACCATCGTGTTCTAGTAATATCGATTTCTCCGGTACATCGCATTCCGTATTTGTTGAGAAAAGCATTGAAAGCGTCTCTAGCTTCCTTTCCACCCTCAAAATTAACCAGTTCATCCAAAAAGTTATCATCTTTTATATGTTGTAAATAATCAATTACTTCTGGATAAGGACGAATCACATCTGCGACATCCAATAGTGATAGACCCATTTCCGAAGTAATATTGTTTGGTACAGATTGAGAAAGCGTGTCTGCTGCGTTTTTTTCACCTAACCACTCGTTCATTTTTTCATTGATCCATGTTGAAGCATATATAGCAGCCATAAATACAGCTGAACTTTGTGGGTCAAATAAAATCTTCTTTAATTCCTGAATATCTTCTAGAATAAAATCAAATAAATCTATTCCTGATTTCGTTTGGATGTTTTGTTTTAACTCTTCAATCGATGTTTGACTACGCTTTATCAAATCAGAAACGATTGATGGATTGTTTTCGATTTGTGCTAGCATATCTGTATTGCCTCTAGTCGGACTCGGTTCTTTATTATCATTTGGTAACGATTTTATATAATCTCCACGCCCAATTGTGTTCATAAGAGCGTCTTTCATGAGCGGATCGTGTTGTCCCATAGCATTTAATAAAATGTTTCTACTGACAGGTGAAGCCAGTTGATGTGTGACATCAACAAACAACCTTCCACCAGCTTTACGCATGGGCGCAGGAGTAGTTAACAGGAAAAAAGACAATCCCAATGGATTTATGGGGTCTGTCATCATTTGTTGATGACCGACAGATACATAGACGTGGTTTTCTTGATCATTCGCTTCAGGAATGGGGTATAAAGTCGTGATTGGACGACTCTGGACAATATAAAATGTATCATCAACCAAACACCATTCGATATCTTGCGGACAGCCAAAATAAGTTTCGATCTGCCTTCCGATGCGCGCCAGTTGTAAAATTTGTTGGTCATTAAGTGTTTGAGTCTCTTGCTGATCAGGAGCGATCTTGTGTGTCTCTGTTCCTCCTTCTTTTCGTCCATAGATAGCTAATTTTTTGGTTGCTATCATCTTATCGACGATTTCCTCTTCCTGTACTTTATAACAATCGGCAGATACCAAGCCAGAGACCAGTGCTTCTCCAAGTCCAAAACTGGCATCGATTGATAGCAGCTTTCGGTTAGAAGTAATCGGATCAGCGGTAAATAAAATCCCTGAAGCCTGTGGGAAAACCATCCTTTGAACGATAACGGATAAATAAACTTGACTGTGGTCAAATCCATTTTTCATACGGTAGATTACCGCGCGATCCGTAAATAGGGAAGCCCAACATTTGCTGATATGCTGCAAGATTGCTTCTTTGCCGGTGATATTTAAATAAGTGTCTTGTTGACCAGCAAAAGAGGCATATGGTAAATCTTCAGCAGTCGCACTAGAACGCACTGCATAAGCATGTTCATCACCAAACTGGGAGAGATAGTGAGTAACTGCTTTCACAACATCGGAAGGAATTTCTACTTCCAAAATGATTTGTCGAATCTTCCTGCTGATTCCACCAATTTGATCTCGATCTTCTACTTTTAGCATTGTTAGTCGATCCAACAAGGCATGATACGTTTCGTTTTGTTCGATGGCTTTTTGATATCCCACTGTTGTAACACAAAATCCTTCTGGTACTTGTATTCCTTCAATTTTTGATAATTCCCCTAAATTTAACCCTTTTCCGCCAACGAGCAAAAGCTGCGTTTTTTCCATTTCCTGAAAACCGAGAACCAAAGAAATCATTCTACATCTCTCCTAACCATTAATGTTCTATTGATTTTAGCAGTAGTATATGAGAATAAAAAGTCTATATTAACCATTTTTTAAATGCTATAATTAAATTAGGAAGAGTTCAAAAAATAGCTAAACCTTACCATACAGTAGTAAACTGATGCCCGGTTCATCCACTCGAAAGTAGCACATATGCCTTTTGGTCCACAATGAATATGGTTAAAATCAACTTTTTTCCATTTAATCTGTTTATTTTCCCCAAAATATCTTATATTAATATGAGATTTCAAGCTCTTATTAAACCTGCTTCGTTAGTAAAAAACTCAATATTCTGACTAATAACAATATGGATTTCTCTCATGAAATATTAGTGTCCATCTCTTCCCAACTATAACCTGGTATGGTTGCAATTAATAATATGTTTTGGAATACATCTATATCCAAAACAATATTGTCTTTAACCTCATATACTTTCTCTATCCTTTCGATGGTTTCATTTCCAAAATCAAATTTGTAAATTGCCGCTCCTCTATCTGTTATACCAAATAAATTCTGTCCTTTTTTAATTAATCTAGAAATCGGTTCAATCAACTTGTCGTTTTTCCCATTTATCTCCACTAACGTCACGTATCCACAATCCACTATCGGTTAAATATGAGTTAATAGTTTTTAAATAATAGTTTGGTATTTATTCATATTTCTTTATTAAAAACTTATACCACATTGGGTATAATGAATGTGAAATAAAATACAAAGGAGGTAATCTGCCAAATGCAGAAAAGGAAATATCTTATGACCATTCTTTCCCTAATGTTATTTACCATCATAGTGACTGGGTGTTCTCCTGATGAGAATGCAAAAGCTCTTAAGGATGATAAAGGGAGCATAGTAGCGTTAGACAATAAAGAAAAACCAACTTTACTTTTTTTATTCACAGGGAATAGTTGAGACTACTGTAAATCACAGCTGGTCGAGCTGCAGAAAAATAAAGAGTTATTTGTTGGGTTCCCAGGAGATATTTATGCTCTAAGTGCAGATTCTGTAGAGCATCATAAAGAATTAAAAGCTGAGCTGGGTCTGGATTATCCAATATTATCTGATAAATACCTACAAATGATTGAAAAAGCTGGTTTAAAGGATCCAAGTGAGCCTAAATCACTAAGAGGATTTGTAATCCTTGATAAAAAAGGAAACATCATCGAATCACGTCAAGTAGATCCATTTGGAGATGAAGCAGCTAACATTATTTCGTATGCTACTGAAAAACTAGCACAATAAAATAAGGTGAGAAGTCCTCCCAGCAAAATGGATCTGGACTTCTCACCTTTTAAATTAGAGTAGATAAAATGTGAAAAAAAGGGCTAAATAGCCCTCTTTTAATATTAAACCCGAAGGATTGTAAATTGTCCGTCTCCGAATATTGACTTTGTATAATCAATTTTTACATTATTAAAATAAACTTGATCACGTTCATTAACTAAAAACTGAATTCCGTCTAGTTCAAAGATTTCATCAGTATCTAAAGCCGACTCCTCCAGAGTCAGGCGAAGCTGCGGCCCCCCTCAGCCAATTCCCATTGATAAGCGGATCAGCGGCTTTTTGCCCTCATTGATTACATCTTGAACTTCATTTGTAATTTTTATAATTGCTGCATGGGTTACTTTCACCATTTATTTATCCCTCCAAAATAAAGTCACTATCTCTTTGTAGTTAATAACCAAACACTTATGCCGCCTTTGACATTCATCACTTTTGGAAATCCTATTTTTTTAACTTCCTACTAAACTACTGGCTTCTCATTCCACTTTTAATCATTGGTTTTGATAAAAGGAATATCATTGACAAGAATTATATTATACCCACATAGGTATAATGTCAACGTTATTCTCTTCATGAATTAATAATTAAACTTACTGTTATCAAAAGCAATAAAATGAGCATCAATGTTAGAAGCTCATTTTATATATATTTGATTTTTCTAAAACTTTTTCTGTTACCCCAAGTTCATATGTTTTAATCTCAAATTTTATTCTTATTGCTGCCATATATAGAAGAATAAGTTTTCCAACTGATTACTTTCTTTGTCATATTTCTTCCCTCAAAACCCAACATACCCCAAGTCGTTTATATACCTATATAGGTATAATGTTCCATTAAAAAATTGTAAGGCAATTTTTTTATACAGTTTTTTTTGGTGCAATTTTCAAATTTTAGATCTTATTGTTCAATTTCAAATGGCCAGGCATTCATACCCTCAGTCAAGTTATAAATTTTCTTAAAACCATTGCTTGTTAAAATTTCACTAGCTTGGACGGAACGGTTGCCGCTGCGGCAGACCACTAAATAGGGGTCATTCTTTTGTAATTCATTTAATTTTCCTTCTAATTCTTGGACTGGAATCAACGTTGCATCAGGAATATGCCCCGCTTGAAATTCTTCTGGCGTCCTTACATCTAACACGACAACTTCTTTGTTGTCTATTAATTTTTTTGCTTCATCTGAAGATACATTTCGATATCCTTCATTTCCACATGCGGTAAGAACTAAGACTACGAATAAGGCTAAAAAGAGCAATATTTTTTTCAATGTACAACCACCTTTAGACGATTTCCCCTGATTACTCCAGGGGGTATAATTTTATTATATAAAATTAAAATCTATCATCAATCCATTTTTTATCTTTTATTTGAATGTTTTTTGAACAACAACATATCAATGAACAATTTTGGTCATTTTAAAGATAATACGAGTATTTTGGAAAGGAGTTTAATAATAGAAAGCCATTGATCATTTTCAAAAAATGTCAGGAGTTTTGTATCAAAAAAATAGAAGGTGCAAACTTTTATTTCAGGAATAATTAACACAAATACTGAGACCTGATTTTTCATATGCAACTATAAATCTTTCAGAACAAAGAAATGTGGAAAAATACCAAAAATTAAATCTAAAAATGACGGTTTATAATGTTTTTCTTTCCTCGTGATTCTTGTTCAACTAGCCTCCCTTAGTCGAACAAGGTAAAGGCGATGCCTTTTTAAAGCATCGCCCCCCTGTTCAATATGTTTACCTAAAATTAATAGACAGCCCTATGAGGATTTACATTAGTATCCCTAAAATTATTTTTGAGGAACAGAGGGACAGGTTTACTGTCCCATATTATTTACTTATTTTTAGTTCTTTGGGCTCTTATTGCAATTTTTTCAAGTCCATTTTCCCCTGCAATTTCTGCATCTGCTTTTGTTGGTAGAGCATTTTTATTATTCTTAAATTGGTTATTCTGACTTTTAGCCATTTTTTCACCACCCTTGTAGTTTGATTTAGGTATCTCTTCAAGGATGCCGAACTTTATAAATACACCATATCAAGATATCGGAGCAGTATTTTTTCATATTTTTTCGTTAACGGCACCCACATATTAGTTTGCTTTCTTTTTTATAGGCTATGCGATTTGATTTTCTTCTTAAACTAACCCGTTACTAGAATAAGAAAAAAGCCACCAAAAGTGGTACCGATTTAATCATAAAGATAGGTAAGGGTTTGAAGTTATCTCTCGCTTTTCCCCCGATCTAGCGTCTTTCACCGCATCCGGGGTTCCAACTAACCCAATTCAACTAAAATTCCTTCATCCTTTCCATGAGGTTAGTTTCCTTGTTTTTTTTTCTTTATCAAATTATAAAAATTATTCGCTAGATAAAAAGCAAAAGCTATATGGCATACCCAATCATAGCGAAAAGGACTAGGAATACCTCGAGCTCCGATTATGAAAAAAACATATACAGTGAATATTACATTTCTTACCCCATTTGCCGTGTACGATGATACTAGTCGTTTTAAAACAATGTCAATTATAATCCATAAGACAAATACCACGTTCACTAAAATACGAATTTGGTAATATTCTTCGATAATATCTTGTCTAGTTGCATACATTAAGAAAAAAAACACACCTAATAATATTCCAATGACCATATAGCACTTTAACCAAATCGGATAATTTAATGTTTTCATTTTAATCCCAACCAATCCCATTTTCCATTTTTCTTTCCATCTAAACCATCAATCCAGTCAAGGAGTAATGTTTCTTGGCTAGAGAATGTAGTTAGCACTATACCCCCCTTTTACAAAAAGCGTTCCTGCTTAAATACAGAAACGCCGTTTTTTAAATTTTATCATCCTTTTTTGGTCAAAAATCTAACTCTTTTCTGAACTTTTTCATTCCTTATTAAACTATCATGACCCGTTACTTATTATTTGGTAAATGGATTGCATAAACATCGCCTTACTTAATCCTTTTTCGTTTTTTTCTGAGTCATCCTTGTACCCCGTTTCACTAGAAAAACTGCCTCTCGTCAGTGATTAAAATCTATACTCCCTTCCTTTTTGATTATGGTATTATGGAAACAGTCAATCATTTAAGGAGTGAAATCATGAGTGTACATAAAGATTTGATTAAACACGCGGAAAAACAAAATAAAATTTATAAAATGTTTTTAGCTCTTGATCAACAACGGGAAAGCTTTATCGAGGAAGCTGTTGAGTTATGTAAACACGGCAGTCCCTTTTCAACAGATAAAATAAACGAAGTAACGAATAAAATTAATAAAATTAATCTGCGATTTATACCGACGAGGAAAAACGTTACGGTTGATATGATTAAGGATTACGTAAAAAATTCATAGCTATCAGTGCCTGTACTGTTAGCTATTTTTAACAAATAACGGACAGTATTTCAGTCAAAAACGAAAACCTTCGCAAGTTAAAAGCAGTGAATTTCAATAACAAAATCCTACTAATATAAAGAGAAAATTATATTTATATAATATATTCCTTGTCATATCCCGTGGTTTTTAGCATTTTTATCGTATTTAAGTATACTAAAATACTAATATGAAGGAGAATTAAAGGTTTTTAAAATTACTAGCTCATGCGTTGTATTTGTTATGCAACTAGCCAATTTTTGATGTTGCTATAAGACTCAGTGTTTAACTGAATCACCAAATGGTATTGGAAAATAAAAATAAATGCGTCTGAGAGCAAATCTCAGACAGTAGAGGAAGAAGTTGATTTATGGCTAGTCCTCCCTTTATAGAACAAATATTCTATGATAGTATATAAGTAAAGATAAGGAGGCCTTATCTTTACTATACATAATACCATTATTGTAAATAGGAGACTAACTAACTCATGAATGATTTGACCATTCTCCCTGAATTAACGAATGAACATTACTTAACGCAACTACAGAATAAATTAGCAAATCGAAACCTACTCGATGAACATAGAAACCTCTCCCTTACAGATAGTTCCGAGCAAGATTTTTTGGAGTTCTTTTTTTTAGAAAAAGTTTTTACGACCGATAGGCCACTATCCCCTCACACGATCAAAGCCTATCGTTCAGATGCTAAAACTTTGCTCCTCTTTTTAACGGAGCATTCGCTTTCTTTTCGAGACATCGGCTTTCCTGAAGTCAAAGCCTACAATAAATTTATTAAAGAAAAGTATGCCTCTAAATCGGCGATAAGGAAATTAGAGTTTTTCCGGAGATTATTGGACTTTGGATATGAAACGCAATTTTATAAAGCACATCTTTCTACGTGGATCTCAAAACCAGCAGCTAAAAAAGGTCACTATATAGTAGAAGAAACAGCTGCAGAAGAGGCACAAACCCGTGTGCAAGTTAGAGAATTAAATAAAAGAGATGCGGAATATTTAATCTCCTTCCTACCGAAAATTGTCAAGGCCAACAGGAATCGTGAACAACTAGAAAAGAGGAATTTATTGATTGGTTATCTTCTCTACACGACAGGTCTCCGTGCCAGTGAGCTTTTAAGTTTGAATTGGGGAAGTTTCCGTTACAATCGTCTAGGTTATTTATATGCGGATGTAATTGGAAAAGGAAAAAAACATCGTACAATCCCCATAAAAGAAGAGACTAAAGAACTGTTATTGGATTATCGGAGGAGTCTTGGGGAGTCTGTTGCTATTGATCCAGATGACATTAGTCCACTTTTCTTCGCTCTATATAATAAAAAAGAGCCGCAAAAAGATAAAAGACGGTTAACCTATCCCAGCCTATATAAGATCGTGAAGGAAGCCGTTACTTTAGCGGGAAAGCATTCGAAGGTATCTCCGCACTGGTTCCGCCACACCTTTGTCACGATGTTGCTTGAAAATGATGTACCGCTTGCTGTTGTGAAAGACTGGGCTGGTCATTCGGATATCTCTACCACTAATATCTATTTAGAACGTGTAAATCAGGATAACACCCATGTTCATTTACAAAAAGTGAATGTGTTTAAGTAATATTGATTCATTTCTTCATCTAAAATATTAATTATAATTGGTATTCAAAAAAAACAACTTGTCTTATTTACAAAAAACAGGGTCCACTTTTGAGATGCAAAATCGAAAGACACACATAGAATCACAAGTCAATTCACAAAAAAATTCATTAATAAATCTACAATAGATTCATAAAAAAATGGCTTGGAAAGTTTTCCAAGCCATTTTTTTGTATTTCAT
Source organism: Neobacillus sp. (assembly GCF_031988165.1). Taxonomy (NCBI): domain Bacteria; kingdom Bacillati; phylum Bacillota; class Bacilli; order Caryophanales; family Bacillaceae; genus Neobacillus; species Neobacillus sp. The sequence goes on along the minus strand of NZ_DALZYO010000003.1, from coordinate 162,623 downwards.
TTATATCCGATTATTGTCTGCTCGCCAATTTTGGATCGCTTTCTTAATGTCATCCGATTTTAAATTTTCCGCTACAGCTCGTTTACTTAGCTCAGGAAATTCCTTGTCATCTGCAAAACGTAAAGCAACCACTTGCGAGATACTGAGTTTAGAATCTAACAACTGTCCCGTTAAAACAAAAGAACGAAGATTCTCTTCCGCACGGATAGCACGATCTTGAGCTTTTAATGGATATAACCGCAAAAGCACTGCGACGATTACTATGATCATCATCATCAAAAATAGGATGATGGATAGTAGAGTGTTCTCCGCTTGATTAATGGAACGAACCAGAAAAACAATAGTAGTTACTACCGTTGCTACTAGTAATAACGATAAAACATAATGATAAATCGGGTGCATCCGCACATGTGATTTATAGTCTTGATTGTTCATTTTTTTCCTCCCTTTTCTTTTCCTTTTTTCATTCTTATTCAGATTAACCATTCACTTATTCCCATTTAAACGTGTAGCTTGCAATAATAAATGCGCCTACAAGCCAACCGCCTAAGATCAGTGCCTCTGTCCCCAAGCTCATAAATGATGCTCCAACATTCATCGTTTCTCTTAATGCGTGGCTAAGATGGGCAATAGGTAATATTTGAACAATGGGTTGCAGAAATTCTGGCATGTTTTTGATCGGGAAAAACACCCCTCCCATAAATAACATCGGAAACGAAAGAAAACCGGCAATGGGTGCCGCACTTTCAGGTGTTTTAGCTATTCCGGCAATAATAAATCCAACCGCCATAAAAGCCAGCGTCCCTAATATGACAAAACTGATTAAGGTAAACCACGACCCTCGGACTTCAATGCCAAAAATTAGATGCGCCACACCCAGAACAATCAGCGCTTGCATGCCATTCAGTACAAGTCTGGCAGTAATTTGCGCCGCAATAAAAGTTGAAGCCTTTAAAGTGGTTCCTTGCATTCTTCTTAATATTCCTCGTTCTCTCCAGGCAGCAATTTGACCTGCGACGCCATTCATGTTGTTACTCATAATCATCATGGCCACAATCCCAGGGACTAAGAAATCAATATACTTTAAATTGAGTGTTTTTATACCCTTAGAATCCGTTACCACTACCGGATGATAATCAACCTTTTCTTTACTAATTCCATCTACTGCATTATTCACTAACTGAATACCAACTTGTGACGCAGCCATGTCCGTTTCATTATAGTAAACGGGAAGTGAGAAGGGCTCCGTTTTTGATGGTGAGCTATTTAAGCTTGAATCGTATCCTTTAGGTATGATAACGACTAGTTGTAAATCACCTTTTTTCAATTTGCTCAGTGCCTTTTTTTCATTGTTCTCTTTTTTTATATCAATCGCCTTATTTTTATTCAGATTATTCACTAATTCTTTCGATTGAATGGATTGATCTTGATCAACAACCCCGATCGATAAAGAAATTCCATTTCCATTTCCTAAAAATGAACCTAGCATAGTCATGAGGAAAATCGGAAATGCCAACGTCCAAAATAAGACCTGACGATTTCGAAGGAAAATACGCAATTGCGATAACGTTAGCTGCCAGTATGCTCTCATCCTTCCCTTAATCTCCTTCCAGTCATATGTATAAACACATCTTCTAATGTAGCTGATCGTGTTTGTAAATCTGTTAATTTGAGTTGTTTATTAGTCGCCAACTGAATCAAGCTGGTTAAAGTGATTTGAAGATCATCTGTATAAAGAATATAAGCGTCCTTTTGATTCCCTACCTGTTTAACCCCTTCTATTCCATGTAAGTCCATTTCAGCTGATTCATTCTCAATGCGAAACTCTACTGCACTATCGGACTGCAGGTTTTTTACAAGCTGGGAAGGTGTATCTAAAGCAATAAGTTCGCCTTGATTCATGATCGCAATACGGTCGCATAATACATGTGCTTCATCCATATAATGGGTGGTCAGAACAATTGTTTTCCCTTTCTCTTTTAAGAGACGAATAATATCCCATAGTGTTCTTCTTGCCTGAGGGTCAAGACCTGTTGTTGGTTCATCTAAGAAAATAATCCATGGATCATGCACAAGTGCTAAGGCAATAGCTAATCTTTGTTTCTGTCCTCCTGATAAACTTTTAATGCGGTTTTTCCTTTTATCGGTCAGTAGCATATCCTCAATTAAGGAAGTAATAGAAATTTGTTTAGGATAAAAGCTTGCATATAATTGTAGTATTTCTTCTACGGTAAGCAATTCAAAGAGTGAAGTCGATTGTAATTGGACACCGATCACCTCTTTTACCTTTTTTAACTCACTGGTGATATCGAATCCACCAATCAATGCTGTTCCCTGATCAGGTTTTCTTAGCCCTACCAAAATTTCTAATGTTGTTGTTTTCCCCGCACCGTTTGGACCAAGAAGACCAAATACTTCACCTTTATGAACGTGAAATTCTATTCCTTTAACTGCCGAAAAATCGCCATATTTTTTCACTAGATTCATTACTTGAATGATTTTTTCATTAGAATCCATCTGTCACACTCCACCTTACTCAAAGTCAAAAGTAGATGCTGCTCACTTGGTAAATTGTGTCCATTGTTGTTTTATAAATTAAACAACTCTACATACCATTATTCTATAAAAAATATTTTATTCCTCTCTAAATAAAAACTATTATCACTGTACGTCAAAAAGGAGTCGTTATCCGACTCCTTTCTTAAAACTCATTGGTTATTAATATATTGAAATTAGGGCCCCGTTCTTATGGACTACGGTTACCTGCTGCCCAGATTTTTTTTCGTATTCAGGTGCAGAACCGTATGCCACAGTTAATACGAATGGTTCATCCTTATACTTAAATTCTACGGTAAAGTTGTCAGCAGCCCCTACAACCTGTACTTTAGTAAAAATGGCGGGCCCGGGAATAGTAAGGTTTTGCCCAATAAGAACCATATCTAGTCGAAGTCCATTCACCTTTTTCAGATCCTCTACCTTTACCCCAAAGCGCTTTGCAATTCCCCATAATGTATCTCCAGGATTCACCTTGTACATTGGTGGCTTAATGTCTTTTGTTTGAGAGTCAACAGTTAGTTTGATTTTTTGACCAATGTAAATTTTATCCGATTGTAAATGATTTATCTTTGTTAATTCATTTATGCTAACACCAGATTTTTTTGCCAGTGCGAAAAGGGTATCCCCTTTTTGGACTGTATAAAGACTGGACATTTCTTCAGGTTTTACGGATTGTACATGGTCAGGTACCAAAAGCGGCTGTCCAACTATTATTTTCTCTGAAGTTAAACCATTAACCGCCATTAGCTGATCTGTACTGACATTATACTTTTTTGAAAGGCTGTATAGGGTATCATTCTTTACTACAGTATATGTTGTACTACATGCTTCCACTTTTGTATTCATAAAAACAAGAGCTGTAAATGTACCTGCAATCGCGGCTGTTGCCAATTTTTGATTGCGCGCTCTCATCCTTTTCTTTCGTAGTTCTGCTAATCTTTGTTTTCTTTTTATATACATAATACTCACTGTTGCAATTCCCCCATATGAATAATCTAAATAGAATACTATACAGAGTTTCGACGTACCCGTCCATTTTATGACTGTATATTTAATAATTTCCTCCGTATCCACCATTTATTTAAAATAATCTTGCCCTTGTGAACAAAATAACCTCTTTTATTCGTCCCGATTCGGGTAGAAATACTCATAGGTTAATTTGTTTCCGATTAAAGTAATTGTGATTACTTCATTTCCATCTACTGAAACAAAAGTGTTTACAGAGCCTTTTCCAGATTCTTTCTTCCAATTGTCAAAACGTTTGTCATAGCCTCGCGGAATTTTTTCTAAATAATGATTAAATGCCTCGGTGGATGCTCCTTCCCAACGATACACTTCGTAGTTATTTGAAGTAACCGAAATTGCCTCTAAATCAACTGGATAAATCATCTTTCCATAGCCGTGGGTCACGTAAAGCGGCTCGTTGTGATGATAAGGTTTTTTCCCTTTCAACTCTAATGTAGAGATCGCTTTAAAAATGTCAGCGTACTCAATCTTTGGATAATCAAAGGTAAACTGAATCCATTTTTCTTTCGTCAATGGTACAAAGAAGTAGTACCGAAAGGCAACGTCCTGCATTTTCACATGCTCGATATACATGAATGTCTTATATGGAAAATGTTCAAGTTCTTGGTTTACATGCATCGGCTTGGAATGAATAATTGAATTCATTTCTGCTTCGGTTACTTCATTAACTGTTCCAAAAGGAATTGGATTATTTTTGTTGTAAAGCTCTAATTTCTCACCTGCTTTTTTACTAGTAACATCCTCTAGCTTCCAGCTGAAAAATTCATGATCAAGTGCGAAATATTCGGAACTATTTTGCTTTGGTTTTTCCTCCATCAGCATAAATAGGAATCCTCCAAAAATAACAACCAGCAATGAGGCGGCGATGATGCTTTTCCATTGATGGAGCTTATATGGATGAGTTTTAGAGGGTTGACCTTCGATTGATTCCCGAATCCTTTTTCTTACAGCTTCTTTTTGAGTATCAGTTGATCTAATTTGCTGGAGCAGCTTCCATTGATCATCAAAATGTTTATTCGTCATGATTGTCCCCCTCCAATTCCGTTCATTTTCCTAAGGGAATGTAGTGCTCTTGAAAGCGTTTTTCGAACCTTTACCTCGGACCAGTCAAGAATTTCTGCAACTTCTTTTGTAGTACATTCTTCAATCTTTATTAAAGTTAGTACGAGGCGATAATTTGGCTTCAGCTTTTGAATGTTTTGCATTTGCAGAAGGATCATTTCCCTATTTTCAATTAATTGTTCTACATCAAAGGAAGAAGCAATTTCCTCACTAAATCCAACCGCGGAAAAAAACCTTTTCCGTTTTCGCTTACGAATTTCATCGATGACCAAGTACTTTGCGATACTAAACAACCACGTTTTAACAGTCGACCTGTTTTCAAATCCGTCAAATGCTGTGAAAGCCCGGACGAATGTGTCATGAACTAAATCTTCACAGTATTGCTTATCACCAAGCATGAATAGGATAAAACGATAAATATCATCATAATGTAGTTCATACCAGTCCATCACGAGCTCTTCCCTGTCTTTGTTCAACCCCTCTTCACCTGCTTTCCAACTTACTTACTTATCAGTCGTGTAATTAGGTAAAATGTGACACTCTAAAAAAAAAACTGCCAAGAATGGCAGCCTATCTTTACATTTCAAACTCCCATTCATCCCTAAGGATTAAATATAAAACAAGGAGTGTATTTTCTAAATCAGCTTCGTTTTTCCCTGCTACTTCCAGCCCAATCTTCGGAAAGAGAATGTCAGCGATTTGTTTTGTCAGTTGATTTCTTTCCTCTAAAGATAATTGAGTAAAACGGCTGGCATATGTACTAACCAGCTTCCAATCTTTATTTCCTATTGATTTTAAAGTCCAATCATCAATAATAAAATCATCCTTGGAAATCCCGCGATTTTGGATTTCTTTTTCAATGGCAGAAAGTTTTTTCTTCCGTTTCACTTTTCGCTCATGGACAACAATTGTCCCAGCGACGATATCGCCAAGCCGCTTATGTTTGGAATGAAAAAATATCATTATAATTCCAAGAAAGTAGGCTATTGGTAAGGAATCAATAATGCGGATAAGATTACGGATAAAGCTTGATAGCAATGTGATACTGTGACCGTTTTCCTGGATCACTCTAATTCCTATCAGTTTCTTGCCAATCGTCCTTCCGCCTGAAAAAAATTCAAATGCAAAAAAGTAGCCCCCATTTATGATAAAGAGGACAATGATCATAATCGCTAACGGGATAGTATTTTCAAACATAAAAAATGGAAGGGGTGACGTCCCGTTCATAATCAGCAACACGATAAGGATAATTAGAATATTAACAATGGTTAAAAGGAGCAAATCAATTATAAATGCCGCGGCTCTGCTTCCTAAACCAGCGACTTGAAACTGAAGTGAGACGTATTCAGGTGTTTTAATATCCATTTGCTCTTGATTCATCAGGTTTCCCCCAATCTCTCAGTTGAAATTTTATAAAGTTGTTCCTATTTTCCTACAAAATTACTATAATAAGGAGAATAGTAATAAGCACATACATAAGCTACTAAAATAAGAGGTGTCAGAATGAATGTAAAGCAATTTATTAAGATGCATCGTGACGAATGGAAAGAGCTTGAGCAGTTGATGGTAGCATTTAGTAAGCGCAGAAATGGCATTACTGGTGCCAATATCACTCTATTTAATCGACTCTATCAAAAAGCAGCCCAGAATCTTTCCTATAGTCAAACCTATTTCCCAACAGATGAGGTAACGCAATATTTGAACGGTCTTGTTTCTAAATCACATAACCTTTTGTACAAAGATCAAGTATCAAGCTTCAAACAAATTCGTTATTTTTTCAGTACAAAATTTATTGGCTTGTTCTTAGAGCAATGGAAGTTTGTATTGATTGCGTTGATCTTATTTACCATCGGTGCCATAGGGAGCTTTCTTTCAGTAATGAATGATCCACTACATATTTATTCAATTCTTCCAGCGGAAATGGCTCAAAGCGTCTCCCCTGAACAACTAGGAAGCCACGATGGATCGATTGATTCCGCCCTGATGTCCGCCAGTATTATGACAAACAACATCAAGGTGGCAATTTTTGCCTTTGCCGGAGGTGTTACATTTGGGCTCTTGACTGTCTACTTGCTCATCTCTAATGGGATCCTCGTGGGAGCCCTCGCAGCGCTTTATTGGCATCACGGCAAATCCTATGATTTTTGGGCGTATATTGTCCCCCATGGAATGATTGAGCTTACAGCTATTTTTATTGCCGGCGGAGCCGGACTGTTAATGGGCTATAAGCTCTTTGTTCCAGGACAATACACAAGAGGCTATCAATTAAAACAACAAGCGAAGCGTTCCGTGCAGCTCCTCCTCGGGACTATTCCATTGTTTATCATTGCAGGAATCATTGAAGGCTTCATCACACCTGCAGCTATCTCTTTAGAAGCCAAGTATCTCGTTGCTTTCTTAACCGTAATTGGTTTAATCCTTTATGTTGTGATTGGAAGGCTAAAGCTTATGAAAACACGTACTACAAGAGATTCTGGTTCATAATGTCGATATAATGGGAAACGGCAGCTATCGCCAGTTTTTCCTCACGGGCCTCGATCATTTGGAGGCCTTGTTTTTCCCATTTAATCTTTTCCCGTTTCTTTAAGAGGATTTGCTGCTGGGCGATACTTTTCACCATCGCTGACTGTACATCCAGTGGCTCTTCTTTTGTTCTCTTTATGAGTGTCTTATCCTCAATCCCTATCATTAGAAATAAATGTCTTTGTCTAAGGCGCTTTAAATAGGCGAGTGCGCTTTCCTCATGAAGAAAGGTCCTTACGTCACTGAATAATAAAAGTAGACTTCTTTTCTTTTGTACCATTTCTAAATATTGCAGAACGGCCGCATAATTAGACTCAGCGGCATCCACGTTAAGATGATAGATAGCATGGAGAATCGTCTGTAAATGAGCCATTCCTTTAGCCGGTGGGACAAAGACTTTTATTTCCTTAGAAAAAGCAAGGACTGAAACATAATCGCCATTTTTTAGTGCCGCTGCTGTTACGGTCAGGGCCGCTTCTAACGCTTTTTCTAAACGATTCCCTTTCGTCAATTCCGCTCCCATCATTCTCCCGCAATCAATTAAAATGGTAATATACTTCCCGTGCTCCGGCTCATAATCATTCGTCATCACTTCTTGCAGCTTCGCGGTTTGGCGCCAGTTAATCTTTCGCGGATCATCACCTACGACATAACTTCTAATCTTTGAAAAATCTCCCACACCACTGCGCTGTCTGCGAATTTTCAACCCTTCGTACACTAGAAATTTTTGCGCATTTTCAAGATACTGCTTTGTCTCAGTTAAATCAGGAATAACTTTTACTGATTCCATTAATTCATCTGTCTTTTGCTTTTCCCATAATCCCAATAAACTTGAATAACGAAAATAAAGCTTTTTTATTTCGTATCGTCCTCTTACCAACGCAATCGTCTCGTAGGTTATCTCTGTTGTTGATTCCTTCTCTGCCACTCCAAATACAGGAAATGATGTTTCAAATGTCTGTGGCAGACCATCAATTAAACGGAAAGAAAAAGAATGCTGTGAGTGATTAGTAATTTCAAGCTGCACAGGATAGGTAATCCCTCTTTCCAGCTCTGCCGGAAAAGTCCGTTTAATAAAAAGCTGCTTTTTATTTGGTGAAAGGAGTAGGTCAACCAAACTAATTAAAAATACGATGATATTGACCGTGATAACGTTTCTCCATGAGATTCCCCAACCCATTCCACTTAATAAAACAAGAGAAATGAAAAGGTAAAGAAGCAATAAGCGTTTTGTTGGTATAACCCCTCTATCTCGGAACAGGAACCGACCCCACAAGTTCTTCAATGATTTGGTCAACGGTTGCTCCCTCCAATTCTACATGCGGGGATAACTGAATACGATGTCTTAATGCCGGTTTGGCGACCATTTTGATATCATCCGGCGTCACATAATTCCGGCCTGCTAGGTATGCCCATGCTTGAGCCGCTTTCCCAATGGAGATTCCTGCTCTTGTACTTGCCCCAAAACGAATGGATTCCGAATCACGCGTTTTCCTTACAATCTGCATCATATAATCTAAAACACTTTCCCCAACTGTGACGCTTTCAATCTCTTTTCTAATCGATATAAAAGTGTCCATATCGAGAATAGCTGAACCATACTTTTCGTCAAAGCTAGATTCAATCACTCGTTTTAAGACATTTTTTTCTTCGTCAAACGATGGAAAATCAATAATCAGCTTAAAAAGAAAACGATCCTGTTGCGCTTCTGGCAGTGGATATGTACCTTCAAATTCAATTGGGTTTTGCGTCGCCACTACGAAAAATACCTCTGGTAACGGATATGTCTCACCTTGGATAGTGACTTGCTTTTCTTCCATTGCCTCAAGCAGAGCTGCTTGTGTTTTTGCGGGTGTGCGGTTTATTTCATCTGCTAAGAGAATATTGGTGAAAATTGGTCCTTTTAGTGTTTGAAAGGTGCTTTCCTTCATATTATATATCGTGCTTCCTGTAATATCACTTGGAAGCAGGTCCGGCGTAAACTGAATACGGTTAAAGTCTCCACCCAATAGACTGGCAAGCGTTCGCACCATTTGCGTTTTGCCTGTACCCGGCACACCCTCTAGTAAGACATGGCCCCCTGATAGAATGGCTGATAATAGCAGTCTTAAATTTATATTTTGACCGAGGATCCGCTGTTCATATTTTTCCAAAAAGGATGTTATTTCTGTTTTCATCCTTCCTCCACCTCTTTCCGTAAACTCTCTAGTTTTTTCGACCATAATACGTATTCTTGTTTACTTATTTTTCCTTTTTCAAGAATGGTGACCAATCCGCTTAGAAAAGACTTAATCTCCCATGAGGGCATTTGCGTCCACTTTTTTTCAAAATTACTAGAAAGATCCTTCCATTCCCTACTATATGGAATTTGCCATCGTTCTTGTAACAGGAGCTTAACATAATCAGCTTGGACCAGTAATGAATCATGATATCGCTTGCCGTGAAGGTACCAGGCAGCAATAGCTTGAATTCCCTCATCACTAAACCGAACTGACTCTTCCCGTGGGATGTAAATAGGTCCAAACCGCTTTCCTTTGAACCAAAGCCAAAGAATCGTCAGCAGGATTCCTTGCAGAACCAGAAGTAAAAACCACTTCGGGTAAATTGTCATAATCGATGATGCGTTCTGACTGCCATGCGTATACTCATCAAACAAAACCGTCCGTGCTTTACCTTCATTAATAAGATTTAAAACAAGTGGTAAATGATCGTCATCTAACAAATTGTCATTTGTCATCCATTTGGGAGTAATCGCCACAAGCAACTGCCCGTTGCCAATAGGCCGTTTTAGTGCGACGGTTCCTCCATCATCATGAAGGAGAATCGTGTCTTCCTTGTTTGTCAGCAAGCGGATGGGAGAGCTTATTTCTGCTTTATACGCTTCTTGATTTTCGCTATAAACCTTTAAGCCTTTATCGGGTGTAAGCTGTTGATCATCGGGACTGGTTTCTAGTTCAAACATCCCTTTAGGATTGGTTTTAAATAAAAGAATCGTATTCCCGGCCTTTATGAAATCCTGATAGGCTTCCATTTCTTCTCTTTCAGGAATAAAAAATGGTTCGATCATAATAAGCACTTTTGGTTCGCCTCGTTTTGGCAGGTTCGTTGGTGCAGGAGTCCAGCTTTTCACATTTACTTCCTTTTTTAAATATGTATACAATGCCTTTACACCTGTGGGAGAAGGTGATTCAGACACATAGTTGGGATAGGGCTTTGGCTTTTGCGAAGAGGCAAAAGAACTAATTAGTATAAACAAGATGAGAAGAACAGTCAGCCAAATCCATCCCTGTCTCGCTGAATTAAGATTCTTCAAGTGCTCTCCCCCAACCTCTCAAGTGTTTGCTCATGTTCCCCAAGCAATTTTCTTACTTCCGTTTGAAACTGAAGATATTCGTCTTTTTGGACTTTCCGCTCTCCATATGTCACTTCATCAAAAAAAGCAGCGAGATCATAAAATTGGACGGCCCATTGTTGATTTACTTTCCGAAGTTCCTCATAGTACTCCCAATTTGTTTTCCAAATTCTTGCCTCGAGCCAATTCTTTTCATGAAAGTAAAGGAGCAAGGCTAAAAACAGATGGCGGGTGGAAAGCGTGTACTCTGTTAAGTCTTCTTGTTTTTTAGCTTCAATTAAATGCCTTTGGTATGACCAATTGATTTCTTTCATCGATTGAAGCGGCTTTTTATTACGCAGCATTTTATTCCTACTGATAGTACGCATCATAAAAAAGGCGGCCATGGCCAAAAGGATAATTACCACGATTATAATCGCAATAAGAATCGGCCCAGATGCACTACTGGCCGATTCGATGGAAGGAAATAACTTCAATAACTGTTCTGCAATCCATTGTTTGGCTTTTTCCCACAGCGTTTCCATCAAACCCTTTGTATTGTTGTGGTAAATCTGGTATTCTCGTGTTTCTAAAATGTCTTTGAGCTCTTCCCGTGCTTTGTTAGCATCAAGCATAATCATCACCTAACTTATTTAGGTTATTTATTAGATTGTTTTTGTGTTGTAATCCTCAATCATTTCTTTTAAATCATCTGCATCATGTCTGGTTTTTAAATCAAGAAACATAACAGCATAGCCCACAGAGGAAATCATCGTCGTAAATAAGGTGGCGATGTTTACAATCAGTGTTAACAGTACACTATTACCTAAAAAGGAACTAAAGGTTATTTGGATAGCAAAACTTATACTTGAAACAATCAAATGAAAAACAATATAAAGCCCCATCAATGCCCATGTTCGTTTCCGCGAAAGACGCCAGCTTCTTCCTAATCCAGGTGATTCCTTATCGAGCACGACAGAACCAAAATAAAAGCTCCAGCGGGTTAATAAGAGCCCAATTCCTACAGCAAAGCCTAAAAATAGAAGAATCGCCCCGAGAACACCTAAAACCGGATTCACCACATAGCCAAATACTGCTGTAAGAGTAACAATTATGATAGGGAAAGTGATAATCGCAATCGTGATAATACCGAATAAAATACTGCTCCAAAATATCGGCCAAAATCGAGAAAATGCTTGTTTAATCACAGAACCAACTGTATATTCTTCATTTTTCCGAACGTGATCGATTGCAAATAAAATGGCTGCATCCGCAATCGGGGCCAAAATAGCACTAACCAAACCAACTATTATTATGCTGATGTCAACGCCCTCGGCGTTGGCATCAAACGTTCCTGTTTCTAAAAAACTCGAAAGATTTTGCTCAATCCAAGTATTACCTTTGCCAACTTCCCTAAAAAAGCTTGTACCGGAAAATAACTGCAAAATAGCTTCAAGCAGAAAGATGGGTCCCATAAAAATGAGTAAAATTAAGAAAAAATCCTTAAAGCGATTTTTACTTAAACTAAACGTATGATCCAGTATTTCCCCAAATCCCTTTGGTTTGTTAAACTTTGTATCCAATGCATAATCCCCCTAGAAAAAAATGATGATAATAAGACATATTTTAACATGATTCTTCCATCTATAGAGAAGAATATTGCAAAAAATTAGTAAATGCGCTTAAAAACAGGAAATATTTACTTTTTCATACATAAATAAGAAAAGCGCAAAGTACACTTGCCGCTGGGCGCTAAAGTAGATTAACTAATTTTCTAGTTATCCAAAACATTGAATTTTATTATATCTAAACAATAACAAAGGTAGGTCAATGTTGGACCTACCTCAATTTTGCTTATATGGTTACATCCTTACCAATAGCCATTAATCGCTTATTAACCTCTTCTTCGCTTAATCCATGCTCGGAAATGTAACGGTTCCGAGGATGAACTCTACAGTCATGAGAACAACTTCGTAAATGTTTATCTTCGTTTTCCTCCGAGCAAAGAATTTTTTTATTACACTCCGGATTTGCACAATTCACATACCGTTCACATGGCTCACCAGAAAAATAATCTTTCCCAACAATCACGTTCTCTTTTCGATTAACCGGTACACTGATGCGCTCATCAAAAACATAGAGCTGACCATCCCATAATTCCCCTTGCACTTCAGGGTCTTTGCCATACGTGACAATCCCACCATCTAACTGTGATACATCTTCAATTCCCTCTTTCAGCAGCCAACCTGAAAATTTTTCACAACGAATTCCGCCCGTACAATAGGTAAGAATCTTTTTCCCTTCGAATGCCTGCTTATTTTCTCTTATCCAATCAGGTAAGTCGCGGAAATTCGTTATATCTGGTCGAACCGCTCCTCTAAAATGTCCTAAATCGAATTCATAATCATTTCGAGCATCGATAACAACCGTGTCTTCTTTTTGCATTTCCTCAAAAAATTCCTTTGGCTTTAAATGCTTACCCGTTTGCCTATTTGGATTGACATCATCTTCCAAACGTAAAGTAACAAGTTCAGACCTAAAACGGACCCGCATTTTCTTGAAAGCATGCTCGGATTCTTCATCTATTTTAAAAATCGTTCCAGCAAAAAGAGGATGCTCCTCCATGTATTTCATATAAGCATCCGTCTGTTCGATGGTGCCTGACACCGTCCCATTTATTCCTTCTGCGGCAATAATGATTCGTCCTTTTAAACCCAAATCAGTACAGAATTGAAGGTGTTCTTTTGCCAACTCTTCAGGATTCTCTATGACGACATACTTATAATACAATAACACTCTATATTCTTGATTCATGATAAACATCTTACTCCTCTTAATTAAAGATTAACCTAACTACTATATCAAAGATTCGACTTTCTACACAAATTTTATAAAATATTGGGATCTACCTTGCCCCAACTAAGCGGTTGATTTTACCAACTCCTCTTCATTACTTTTTCTGATACAATTTTTATTAGGAAGAAAATTGAGGAGGGATCCTGCGAATGAATAAACGTTATCTCCTCCTTGCAATGGTAATTGTCATAACCTTCATTGGAGGAATTTTAACTGGAGTTTTATACTCTACTACCAATACTCAAAAAAATGATACAAAATCTATCAATATAGAAAAAGTACCTAAATCAGCAATAATGCCCGAAGAAAAACCATTACCAGAAATAGAAAAAGCACAATCAAAAGCCCTTATCGGCTATGTTCAGGATTTCCGTGATCCAAATGTTATAGATTATGCCAAACTAACACATGTCATTTTCTCCTTTGCTCATCCGACAAAGGAGGGCGGCTTTTTGCTTAATGGTGATCCTGCTTTAAATAACTTAAGGGCGATTGTTTCAAATGCAAAAAAATATCATACAAAGGTAATCCTTGGTGTTGGCGGCTGGTTTCACATCAAGGGCGGTGAATCCTATCCTTATTTTAAAGCGGCGATTTCTGACCCTGCATCCCGGACAAAACTCGTTCATGAGCTTTCTAGTTTTGCAGACCGTGAGAAATTAGATGGAATTGATATCGACTTTGAATACCCGCACTCCGCGGATGATGCCGCGAATCTAGCTGCTTTCACAATGGAGTTAAGCAATCAACTGCATCCAAAAAACAAAGAATTGTCCATTGCCGTTTATGCAGGAATTCATGCTGTTACTTTGACCGAGACTGGATTTGTCAAATATGAGCCATCGATGTTTCAATATGTTGACCATGTCAATATCATGGCCTATGACGGTCAGTGGGATGATGGCTACCATGCCGCTAATTTATCTCCATATCCCTACACTGAGAAAATTGTAAACTATTGGGCGAATTATTTTGAGACGAACCGTATTTCAAAAGAGAAGCTCGTTTTGGGAGTTCCGTTTTATGCCCAGCCGGAGAATCCAAAAATAAAACAGGTTTCTTATGAAGCGATCATAAACACTAATCCTGCAAATGCCTCTAGTGATACGGTAAAAATGAATGGTACGACCTATTATTATAATGGAGATGCAACGATGAAAAAGAAAACTAAACTGGCACTTGATCACGGCTTTGGAGGGATGATGCTGTGGGAAGTGGGTCTTGATGCACACGGACCAAACAGTTTAACGGGGACTATTTTTGATGTATTGAAAAATACAAGCAAAGACCCGGTAAAATATTATTCAGTAAAGAAAAATCAGTAAAAATGGCTGTCCTCTCAAAATTAGAGTGGACAGCCTTTTTTTCTTATAAGGTCAATCTAAAATAGTGCTTGTCAATAAATTGTAATAAATTATGGCATTTGTCGAAGATTTTTCCAAAGTTTTTGAAGGATATTGTCGTAAAAAAGCGAATGAAGTAAAAGAGTTAAAAAAAGGAGGAAATCAAATGAAGAAATTATTAACCGTATTATGTGGAGGCTTAATCGCATTAACTTTGTTTGTGACAACAGGGAATACTGTAAAGGCATCGGAACAAACGAACCCAGTAGAAGTTAACGATCCTGATGATTGCGCTTGCCATGACGTAACAAAAATTTTAGGTGCTGAAAGGAATAAAACTGTTTCTAATATAATTAGCAGTAACCAGTTTAAACAAGTCGAGAAGGATCTTAAAAAAGATGGACTTAAATGGAAGGGCGCAAATTCCATCGAAGTAATTAAATTTAATGCTACTGGCCAAATTTTAGTAGGTGTACCTTTTTCAAATGAACAAGGCATTGTAGAAATGTACATTTTTATTAATGGAGTTTTAGTTGGACATAATCCAATGTAGATAACAATAAAATCCTTCCCCTCCATTTTATATGTGGGGGAAGGATTTTTTTATTATCTCTGCGACTGATTATTATTAACCAATCTGTTCCTCATTATTTTCTGTATTTAGTAACATTCTTTTATTTGGTATTTGTGTTAAGTATGATTTTTTTAGAAGATAGGATAAATGTTCAATTGGCATCGAACCGTGACCTTTCCCCTCTCCGAGTGTAAACTGTACCGTAATTCCGTTATTAGCGATCACAATAAGCGATTCAGCAGAGTTAAAATTACATTGATTTCCTTGAGAAATTTGATATTTAGTTCCTTCTTCAATCGGCATTATGCCCCTCCTTTGATGACATTCTCTCTATCAGTATGCCATCAAGCAAAATATACATACATAATTTTTCCAATTCAAGCCCCTGAAGATTTCAAAATGAACAAAAAAAAGAGAGGTTCACCCCCTCCTGAAACAACCAATCATTCGTTCTCGTCCATCATTTCATCAAATGCAGCGGATACTTTATCGAATTCATCATCACTTTCAATTGCTGAAAAATCACCTTCTTCGTCAACCTTTAAAAAGAAGATATCGATATCATCTTCCGTTTCTTGTTTGATGTCCTCTGCGAATCCGACGGCTACATATTCTGAACCCTCAATATTCATTACACCAAGTACTTCAACTTCCTGTTCTACATCATTTTCATCGCTTATCGTAAAGATTTCGCCTACTTCAATTTTTGTCATATCAAATATCCCCCTCTATTTTTTATTATCTTTCTTCAAACAGTATCTCTTAAAAAAGGAAAATAATCCATAGTCTTTCTATTTTATCATTATTAAAGCCACATAATTTTCATAAATCTCTTATAATAAGTGTAAAAAGTATTTAAAGGAGATTTTTTCTATGAATCAAAAACAGGTAGAAGAAAAGATTGTCGAAAACTATAAAGGTGAGGAGAAAATGATGATTCTCATCTTTGCTCAGTGGTGCGTCAACCATGACCTTGACCCAGAAGTGTTATATTTAAAGGCTTATCCAAGTCAGTCAGCTAACCCTTCCTTAAGAGAAGCAATCGAGTTAACGGTATCAAAAGAAGAAGCAGGAGATATTGCCCATGACACCTTACTAGGTGTTTTATCGTTGTTTGGTAACGATGACCTTGCATTTGTAGTTACTGAAGAAATACAAAAAATGAAATAAGCATTATCTTGTTGTAAAAGACACCACACTTCCCTTCATATTTGCCCGAAAAATTAGCTGCCTATTCTAGGCAGCTAATTTTTCGGAATTCTATTTATTTTTTATGTCAAGGCTTCCCTTAGAATAATCCCTAAGGTGATCCCAATAAACATCGACGTTAAGGTACCAAGAAGAAAATATTCCGCCCAATCCCGATCATCCATTTGTTTAAACCTTGCAATCGATTTTGCTGCGACGATAAACCCAATCGCAGGATAAGCATGATAAAAGGTTAATACTAACACTAGCAGTCTCTCAATATAGCCAATTAACTTTCCACGCGAAAGATCTTGTTTGCTAAAGATCGTATAATGATATTCCTCGGTTATTCCACTTTTGTTGATGAAATGCTCTTCTTGCCGATTGTTTTTAAAGGAATATTTTCCTTCAAAGGATAAAAGTTGATTTGGCATAGAACCTAAAAGAATTCTTATCATGTGTCCACTCACACTAGTTGTCAAAATGACAATGATAATGGTAAACAAAACAGCATTGATCGGACTTAATTTTTGGCCATCGAGAAATATTCCCACTGTTCCGTCAATGTCCGTTCCCAGAAATAATCGCCCAACTAGTATGATAGTAACAAGATGCAGACATTGATCTAAAATAAAAAAACTAAGACGTTTTAAACCTTCTTCTTGATGAATTTTTATTGTATCTAGCAACTTAATTTTTAAAAAATCGATTATGTAATGGGAGAGAACGATAAAAGCCAAAGGAAAAATAATATGAATAACAAGATGGAACTGTTTATGATCAAATAGTTCGAAGCCTGTAAACACTATTGTATTAACAATAACATGGTGAAGTATATGCTTTTTGATGTTTTTCCGCTTCTCGATGACCATCTCATCAGTTTGTAAATAAAAATCTGCAACTAAATGGGCAAAAATTAAACTTAAAATAAGCATGTTTTTCTCCTCTCTTTTGAGGTTTTAGATACTATGCAGTGTATTGATATTTTCCTTCAAGTGACTTCTGATGGAATCGAGGAGCATGCCACTAGCTTCATTAGGATTAACCCTCAAAGTGGGAAAGGTCTTTTTCTCCAAGGAATTAAGTGTTTTCATAATTTCTGTAAAAGTATGAAGAATTTCTTCGCATTTTCCTTTTTTATAATGACTTGAAATAGTTGGAGGAGTTTTGCCAAGAAATTCTCCAACTGCTTTTTGTTGCTGTAAGATAAGGTAGGATGAACATACGAGCTCCTGGATTTTGGTTTGCTCTTTTATTAACGTGTGTTGAATATATAGTAATGTATTAAGTAAAGTCTCGAATTCATTTCTAAATTGATTGTATAAAAAAGGATTATCGGGATTACCCGAATAAAATTGGTCAAGTTCGAATTTAAAGAGAGGTCTTTTTTGATCCTTCTTTAATAAATCGTTTGCATACCGCGCCTGCTTAATCAATGGATGGATCCATTTCTCAATATCTATATCATGTAAATGCTTATCAATATCTCCAAAAGACAAACCAAAATAAGGGTTATGATTTCGAAATTTCCAAATTCTACTTACAAAAAAAGCAAGGATATAAGCAGTTGAGTAGCCGCTGCCAACAAAAATAATTTCATCCCCTGCCCGATGCTTGATATGAATCGGTTTAAGCTTTTCTGTCCAAATGGTGTTCCAGCTCACGAGCTCATCTAAATAATTAGCTAGCTCATCCCCTATTCCATACGATGAAGAATTGCTAACATCTAAAATAAAAATTGAGATTGGATAACTCATTTTTTAACATCCTTCTTATATAAAGTTCGACTATTTAATCTAATTCTATATAAGTTAGATTAAATAGTCAAACTTTTGGTTAATTTGATTAATAGGCAAAACAATTCCAACCTATTTTAGATAACGGAATAATTCCGCCATTCCAGGGGAAGAAGTGCATGATAAGGCATTTTTAAAAAACGATCATCAACTAGAACGATTGTTCCATAGTCCTGATCCGATCGAATCAATCTCCCTCCTGCCTGCAACACCTTGTTCATCCCAGGGTATATATAGGCATAATCATACCCATTTCTTCCTTTTTGTTGAAAATGTTCCTTAATGAGATTTCGCTCAAAACAAAGCTGTGGCAATCCCACTCCGACGACAACAACCCCATTTAACCGATCACCCTTTAAATCGATCCCCTCTGAAAAGATTCCCCCGAGGACAGCAAAACCCAGCAAATGTTCCGTTTGATTTGGCTTAAATGCCTCCAAGAATTCTTCTCTATCCGCTTCTGTCATCCCAGCTGCTTGAATAAGTGTTTTCGTTTCCGTCTCCTTTTGTTTAAACTGTTCAAATACGGAAAGCAAATACTGATAGGACGGAAAAAAGATGAGATAATTCCCAGGGCGGTTATTAATTAAAGATAATAACAGGTTAACTATCGCTTCTATCGACCTTTCTCGGTCGCGATAACGGGTAGACAAAGACTTGATATAGACATCAACTTGATCCTGTGAAAATGGCGATGGAATCGACATCCTATAATCCTCTGGTCCACCTCCAAGGATATCCTGATAATAAGAAAGAGGTGAAAGAGTTGCCGAAAAGAAAACCTTTGACCGATAACCCTTTCCCATTTGTTTAAGTAGTTTGGAAGGGTCGATGCAAAAAAGCTTCATGTGAATATCATTTTTATGTTTCTCAGCGTAGATAACATAATGTTCATCAAGCAGTTCCACTATTTTCAAGAAATTAACAACCTTAAAGTAAGTCTCTAAAAGGCTTGGGAACGTCCCTGTCTGGAGAACTTTTTCTGCCTCTTCGATAAATTGGACAAGCAGCCGTTTTAATACCTCGTCTAACTGATCTAAAACGAACTCTTGTTTGTCTGCATATTCTTTTTTCAAAGAAATAAACAATGAATTCAGCTTATTAGCTCCATCATATATTGCTTTGTTTTCTCCCTTAAACTCCTTTTTCAATTGCAGAAATGTCTCTTTAGTTATGGAGGCTGAATACATCTCTCGGCCGCGGTCAACGAGATTATGTGCCTCATCTACCAATAACGCCGTGGATTTCTTTTGCTCCTCAAATATTCGTTTTAGCGACACCCGTGGGTCAAAAATATAATTATAGTCACAAATGACAGCATCGACGGTATAAGCAAGGTCAATGGAAAATTCAAAAGGGCAGACATTATGTTTTCGTGCATAGTTTTCAATGACTTCGCGAGTCAGACTGTTTTCGTTCGCCAATATATGAAGAATCGCACCATTGATTCGGTCATAATAGCCATTGGCAAATTCACAATAATCCTTCTGACAAATAGTTTCTTCTTTAAAACAGACCTTGTCTTTGGCGGTAATCGTAATGAACTTCATACTTAAACCGTAAGCTTGCATCCTTGTGAATGCCTCTTCCGCAGTCGTTCGTGTAATCGTTTTGGCAGTAAGATAAAAAATGCGATTGAGGATACCTTCGCCGATGGCTTTTACTGCCGGAAAGAGCGTGGAAATGGTTTTACCAATTCCAGTCGGTGCCATCACAAATAGATTTTTTTCAGTTGAAATCGTCTTATAAACAGCTCCTGCTAAATTTCGTTGTCCTGTCCGAAAAGATTCAAATGGGAAAGATAACGCTGTTATACTTTCATTCCGTTTAATCTTGTGCTCGTGCAGGAGTTTTGCATATGGGGCGTAACCTGTAATCAAATCGAAAACAAAAGCTTCTAATTCTCTGAGAGTAAAGCTCATGCTAAAATATCTTTTCTCTTCTGTCTCAATATGGACATAGGTCAATTGAACAGTGATTTCCTGTAATTGATGATCCTTCGCATACATGTAGGCATACATTTTCGCTTGCGCCCAGTGCACAGGATAACCTTCACCATCCATTTGTTCAGTGGAGTGAGAGAATGACTTGATTTCATCGATGGTCACTGCTCCATCCTGAAATAACAGACCGTCGCATCTACCATCAATAATCAATATAAGTCCTTCAAAGGGAATCTCTGCACGAAGGTAGACCTCTTTTTGATCGCCTTCTTGATAGGATTTCTGTATTTTTTGATGGATTCTTGTTCCATCTAATAGCGTCGCTTGCGAGCGGAAACGGGAATCAATACTGCCACTGCGGAAGACATGCTCTACGAGAGTTCTTACCGAAATCTGAACTTCATTTTCCACCCAATCACCAACTTAATAACGTCTCTACGAAGAATATATGTTCGCTTATTAATAATAACAGAAATTTATTTCTAACAGAACCGTTAACCCCGAATTTGTCCTTTTCCCCAAACCATTGCCTTCGTTGTCGTAATCGCTTTTAGTCCCATCGGACCCCGGGCATGTAGTTTTTGTGTACTGATGCCAATTTCCGCGCCATAGCCGAACTGTTCCCCGTCCGTAAATCGGGTAGACGCATTATGGTACACGACCGCAGCATCGATAGACTTGAAAAACAAACCGACATTTTCCCGCACTTCACTAATGATTGCTTCAGAATGTTTTGTTCCATAGAGGTCAATATGGTCAATTGCTTTCTTTACATCACTCACGAGTTTAACAGCTAAGATGGGAGCTAAAAATTCGGCATGCCAATCTTCGTTTGTTGCTTGTTTAATAAACGAATAGGAAGATGATAGTTCTTCATCTCCTCGCAGTTCAACGCCTTTTTCATGAAGTGAATTCAATAGCTCAGTTACATAAGGCCATTTTTCATGAATAAGCACTGTTTCCGCAGCATTACAAACAGAAGGCCGTTGTAGCTTGGCATTAATCACGATTTCAATCGCCATATCTTTTTGTGCCGTTTCATCAACGAACACATGGCAGTTACCAACACCAGTTTCTAAAACCGGAACAGTGGCATTTTGGATGACGGATTGAATCAAGCCAGCTCCGCCTCGTGGAATAAGGACGTCTAGGAATTGGTTCAATTTAAACATTTCTACTGCTGTTTCGCGGCTTGTATCCTCCAAAAGTTGAACAGCATCCGCTGGAATTGCTGTACCTGCAAGTGCCTCTCGCATGACATGTACAAGTGCTTTATTGGAATGTATCGCCGAAGAACTACCTCTTAGAAGAACAGCATTTCCAGCTTTTAAACAAAGACTGCCGGCATCAACGGTAACATTTGGACGAGCTTCGTAAATCATTCCAACCACCCCAAGCGGGACGCGAATCGTTTCGATTCGCAAACCATTTGGCCGCTCCCATGCTTCGATAGTTTCACCAATAGGATCCTCCAAATCAATCAATTGACGAACCCCATGGACAATCTGTTCCAATCTCTCTTCTGATAAAAGCAAACGATCCAAAAGGGATGCTGAAAGTCCTTTTTCTTTTCCTACTTCAATATCCCTGGCGTTTTCACTTAGGATCCATTCTTTCATCGTCAATAAATGATCAGCCATCATCGATAAGGATTTGTTTTTTTCAGCGGTTGACAGCATCGCCATTCGTTTCGCTGCTTGACTTAATTTACTGGCTTTTTCTAGTAACTCACTCATTCTTACACTCACTCCTTTGGTAGCGTGACCCAATTATCACGATGAATCACTTCTGCTTTTTTGTTTATGGAATAACATTTCGATTGTTCACTTGGTAAGCCCTTTACCATTAATAAATCCTTAGCGGAATAGTAAATCTGTCCTTTTCCGACGGTTTTCCCATTTTGGTTTCTTACCACCACGACATCTAGTGCATTAAACTCGCCAATGACATTCGTTACTCCTACCGGCAGTAAACTTTTACCATGGAATAGAATCGCATTTTCAGCTCCTTCGTCGATTTCAATTATCCCGCTGACTTGAGAGTGATAGGCAATCCATTGCTTTCTCATTTGCATCTGGGTATGGAATGGACCGCCAATATAGGTGCCATCCCCTTTTCCGGCTAAAATATCGACCAATTTTTCCTTACCTGTTCCAGAGCCGACAAAGACGCTAACACCAAGTGATAATGCCTTTTTTGCTGCCAATAGCTTCGATTTCATACCACCCGTGCCAACGGAAGTACCACTTTCCCCTGCAACAGCAAGCAGTTTTTCTGAAACCTCAGGAATAAAATGATATTTTTTTACCTTTTTAGAAATCTTCGGATTTCCATCATAAAGTCCATTAATATCTGTTAAAATTATCAATGCATTTGCATGTAGAAACCCACTCACAAGTGCTGACAGCAAATCATTGTCTCCAAACGTCAATTCATCAATTGCCACCGAATCATTTTCATTAATAATCGGTACAACAGCCCTTTGCAGCAGCTCTTGAATCGTATTAAATAGGTTATGAAACCGGACCTGACTATAAAAGTCTTCACGGGTTAATAATATTTGGGCAGGAACAATCTCAAACTCGTGAAATAGTTGAATATAATTTTGCATCAAAAGACCTTGCCCGACTGCTGCGGCTGCCTGTTTCCCTGCTACATTTTTGGGACGCGTTGAATACCCGAGTGAACCAAATCCAGCGGCAACAGCACCGGAAGAAATCAGTATGACTTCATGCCCTTGTGCTTTTAAAGTAGCAATCGCCGCAACATGATCTCGCATTTTCTCTTCTGAAATGGTCCCAGAGGCATTTGTAAGCGAGCTGCTCCCAATCTTCACAACCACTAGCTGTTTTTTCATATCCATTCGAACCTTTCTTTAATAAAAATAAAAAAACGATCCTTCTGTCCTTAAAAAGGACGGAAAAATCGTTTCCGCGGTACCACCTTAATTGATGCAGAGCATAGCTCGAATCCACTTAGACCTGTAACGAGGGAAAACGGCTTATGTTTGCATAAGCAGCGTGTGAGGGCAGGTTCAATCTTTTTTCTGTGAGAAACCTTGCAGCCTGTGGGTTTCACTCTCTAACACGTTCCAAAAATTTACTAATCCCATACTGTTTTCTATTTTCGATTTATTTGATTATCCTTAGAAAACATGGAAAAGTCAATAGAATTTTTAGAAAATATACTATTAACAAAAAGAGCCAGCTGTTGTTCACAAATAAATTTGTTTACTTTCGAAGCCATGAAGAAGTATTCTTTCGCTTAAAAAGTGTCACTGTTAAAAAAATAGTTATTTACTTTTAGTGAAGCATTCGTGTTTCAATAAAAAATTCGTGACAAAAAAGTTGTTTCCTAAACCACATTACTCAACTATCGAACTCTGTTAGTTATTCTAGTATCGCCACTGGTTAGTACAGTAAAAAGGCTTTTCTCCTTTTTTAAGCCTAGCACCTGTAGTTTCATAATCGACTTTTTTTGCAAACAAACCCACCTCTATTAACATAGAAGTGGATTTGTTTTTTATCAATTTATATATTTTTATATCTTTTCTTTTCATTTAAATAATCCTTATAGACTAAAACAGCAACAACAATAAAACTTAGACTAACAACCCGAAAGATTATCTCTAAACTGATCCATTCAGATATAATACCTAATACAAATGCGCTAACTCCAACACCAACGTCAAAACTGGAATAAAAGGTTGCATTAGCTGCGCCACTTTTTTCTTCACTTACCTTTTGAACCGCCCATGTTTGTAAACATGGCATAACAGTTCCATAACCTGCTCCAAATAAAATCGCCGCAATAATAAGATGAAAATCATTTGTTGCATAGGACAGCATAACAAGTGACAAAAATCCTAATATAGCTGACACGATGATGATAGACCAAGGTCCCTTTTTATCATACCATTTTCCGGTAAACGGACGTAATAAAGTTGCGACCGTCGCATTGATAAAAAAGAATAGAAAAATATGTTCTAAGCCCTTTTGTTTTCCAAAAAGAACTAAGAAAGTAATAATCGCTCCAAAACCAAGTGTTGTAATGACCGCCAGTAATGCTGGAAACCATGCGTCTTTTTCAAAAATCATATCAAAAAATCGAAATGGTTGTTTCTCTCTCTTTACTGGAGCAGGCGAATGTACAAATTGAAGTGCAATGACTGCTGAAAGACTAAGTATTACTGAAAACCATATTAAAACGTCAAAGGAAAAAGAGTCAAATATAAAAATACCTAAACTCTGTGCTATGATAGCCCCCACTGTAGTTGAAATGGAGAAATACCCCATTCCCTCTCCTAACCGTGTCTTAGGAATTAAATCGACTGCTATTGTACTATTGGCAGTTGTTGATACGCCCCACGCAATGCCATGAAAAAATCGTAACAATAGAAACAGCCATACGATATTGAGAAAAGGATAAATAAGTGTAATCATCATTAAAATTGCACTTGCACCAATGGCTAGACTTTTCCGTTGGTTATCAATTAAATAGTATCCTACCAAAGGTCTGATTAATACAGCGCCTATAGTAAAAAACGTTGTCACTAAACCCACTTGAATGTAAGAAGCATTAAGACTTAACAAATAGGCTGGTAAAATAGGAAGCAACATTTCAAACCCAATAAAAACTAAAAAGTTGCTGATAAATACAAAAAGAAATGATTTATTAAAGATTTTTTGATTGTTCATATAAAGATTCCTCGCTTCTAAATTTTTTTTCTAACTTAGAAGCGTCTGGATCACTGAAACGTTTTTCAATTGCCTTATGTTTTTAGTCAATCGACTCACCCTCTCTAAAACTCTATATAAATTTATCAAAAATAAAAAAGGCATCTCACTCAGATTGCCTCGTTGTTTAAAAATAATAGGTACTTCATTTTCATAATAATTTTTCATTATATCTTATTTCTCAATAATAATCAACCAACTTTTGTATACAACCATATTGTAAATAAAATGACTTTATTGTAAATGTAACAACTTTATTGCCTCTCTATACCAACCTGTATTTTCTGATTGGATGGGTTGATTTTTCAAAAAATAGTCCACAAGGATTAAAAAAGAGCTGAAATTTCGGAGAGACCCAGCAATTCCTACTCTTTCATTAAAAATTGACCTAATAAATTTTCTGATACCTTCGACGAGTCAAGTCTTGCTGCGATAAAAGGTGGTCGTACTCTCTTCGCTCCTTCTAAAGGTAATCCCAGCCAGAAAAGCTGTTGGTCAATCATAATAAAAGGAAACGGTAGGCTTTTGTCTAGCCAATGATCTGGTTGAAGCTCCAGCCATTCTTCCATAGATATAACAGTTAACTTTATTTCTTTTTTTCGGTTGATTAGTTTCTCCTTCCATTGCTCCGAAAGAACGGTTTGCACTGGTAATGAGACCACAATAGTTGACTTCGCACCCGCTATATCCTGAAAGACTTTTTCCAGTTTAAGTCCATGCATCCAATGCAATCTTGGATGCTGATTCCTAATCCATTTTCCAATTTCCTCTGTAGCAACTGTTTGCTGATGCCTCTCTTGATGCTCCACGAGCTGTCTGAGTGTTTTTCCCTTGTAAACATGACTGCGAATAAACGCATTATTGCTGACATGAATGAACTTGCCTTTTGTCCTTGTAATGGCAACATTGATTAATCTTTCACTCTCATTGCCAGTTAAAAGCATACCAGCACGGTTTTGCGGCTCACCGTCGACGGTATCGAAAATCATGACATCCCGCTCACTTCCTTGAAATCTGTGAACAGTTGCAGCGATAATATCTGCTGTTGAAAGTTCTTTTTCATATAAATCCCCAAGTAACAGCTCCATTAAATTCGCTTGGGCACGGTATGGTGTTACATAACCAATGGAGTTTGCACCACCTAAATATGATTCGTGAATTAACTGAAATGACAGTAATAGCTGCCATAGATTCATTCGCGAATTGGATGTCCGTTCATTTATACAATGTGCTCCCGTATAGCTGGTATCTAAAAGGATGGATGCCCGCCCAGGGAACGGCCTCTTTTCAACGATGTTATTCCTACTTTTCCATACACTTTCATGATCACCAACAAGCGATTGATAGATGTTTTGATTGGTGAAGGAGGATATGTCCGGGTGCATTCTCCGCTGCTCTTTTAATAAAAATAAATGCGGATGGAGTTTGCCATCTTTAACCCAATCAACAACACCTGCTCGGTGAAAAATGTCTTCCTTCAGCCACTTCGTTACTAAAGAATCTCTAGATGAGGCAATCGGTGGTAATTGCTTAAAATCGCCGCAAATAATCAAGCGTTTTCCAAGTGTAGCCGCAAAAGCAGCCTGGGGAACATAGGCCATGCTTGCTTCATCAAGAATAACAACATCAAATTCCTTTTCATAAATTGCGGTATCACTCGCTGCCTTCGCCAGTGTCGTCCCGACTACATAGGCATCCTTCACAAACTGACTTTCCTGATGACGAATCTTTTCGAGCATTCTAGCAATTTTCATCTCCAGTTCCAACAATTGATCCGTGTCTCTTTTACTAAATGAACGAGCCAAATCCTGCTTAAGTTTCCGTCTTTCTTCGATCAACCGCTCCTTGTCGTCAGCAAGCTGTGGATCTTGTTTTTGGAGAAGCTGGCTGGTGGTAATCGCTTCGTGATTTACAAGCAGATCTCCAGTATTGAAGCCGTACCGCAGCAAGTCGCCGATTCGGAAACGATTTTTCTTTTTCATAAAGTCTGAGACTTCTCCTATCAGGACATCGACCGCTTGGTTACTATGTGATAAAATCAAGACACGTTTTTCTTGAAAATATTTATTAGCCGCCACCCTTGCGAGTGTGTGCGTTTTTCCCGTTCCAGGGGGCCCCCAAACAAATGTAATTGGGTTGTATTTTGAACGCAGGACTACCTCATGAACATTACTTTTTACTTTTTCCACTGGATGCTTGGCTGGCATTGATGGATCCATCAATTTTTTTACTCGTAATCGCTTCTGTTTATTTTTCTTTATCTCATCAAGTCGTTGAATAAGCTGTTCAAGTAGTTCCCAGGGATCGTGAAAAAGATATGCCTCAGGAATTAAGTCACCAAGGGATTGCTCCAAAGAAAGGATCACACCTTTCCCTTCTGAAGATAGCACCCGGCCACCTTGTTTCAATCCACCCCACTCAAGTCTAATCGTTGAACCAACTGGAATCCGCAATGAATAGGCGGTATCAAAATAGTAGGTAAATGAATCTCCCTTTGTGAGGAGCCTTCCATTTAGAACAATGTATTTGTTGCTACCATATTTTTTTAAATGGATAATTTCATTTTGCAGTGCTTGCTGCCATTCTTTTATATATGCTACTGTAGTTGTCATTCATCTCTTCCTTTTAAAATAGAAAAGTCCAACCTGTGATAGATTGAACGCATGAAAATACTATAGCATGTGCTGAGTTATATTCCAAATTGATAGATTCAAAAAAGCACTCACTGTAAGGAACAGTGAGTGCTAGAGCAAATATGAACCTAGAAAATTAAATCGACACATCTCCGATGGAAAAGGTGCAATTCAAGGCATCAGAAATTTTTGCTAACGTGGATACTTGAATATCTAGCTCGCCTTCTTCGATCCCAGCGATTGTCTCTGCATGTAGACCAGATAAAATAGCCAATTTTTCTATTTCAAGTTCACGGTTTAATCGTATTTTCTTTAATTGATGTCCAATATTGTTCATTAGAAACACCCCTCATTCATGTAAGCGATTACATTTCGTTAATATAATTATAGTGAAATGTCTAAAAATTTTCAATACTTTTTAGACTAAGAGGAAAAGAGATTTGAGTATTTCACATAGCAGTAAATCCTATATAAAATACTCAAAAATCATCTTGAACATTTCAACATTCAATTTTCAGCAACTTAATAGCCAGTACCTTGACCACCAGTAATAATCGCAATACTTGAGCTTGCACCAATTCTGGTTGCACCAGCTTGAATCAGCTTTCTAGCCGTATCTAAATCTCTTACACATGCAGAGGCTTTCACGCCCAAATCTGGACCAACCGCTTCACGCATTAACTTAATATCTTCAGCAGTGGCACAGCCTGGGCCAAAACCAGTTGATGTTTTCACAAAGTCAGCGCCAGCCATTTTTGAAAGAACACAAGCCTTTTTCTTTTCTTCAATTTCAAGAAGGCCTGTTTCAATAATAACTTTAACAGGCGCGTGGCCTTTTGCAGCTAAAACAACACCTTCAATATCCTTTTTAACTGTTTCGAAGTCACCTGACTTAAGCGCACCAATATTGATGACCATATCGATTTCAGTTGCACCATTTGCGATGGCGTCACGGGTTTCAGCGATTTTTACAAACGTGCTCGTTGCTCCCAATGGGAAGCCGACAACCGTTGTTATTCCAACGCCGGAACCTTTAAGTTCTTTTGCGGCTGTAGAAACCCAATATGGATTGACACAGACCGTAGCAAATTTATGTTCTCTAGCTTCTTCACAAAGCTTAACAATTTGCTCTTTGGACGCTTCTGGCTTTAATAGAGTATGATCGATCATTCGAGCGACAGAAGGACCAGTGATAATGTTTGATGCAGTGCCTTCTTTATAGGTTACGTTTCCAGAAGTGGGTTTTACTTCATTTAACGCTTGTTTATTGGTTAATTGCTGCATAATTTGATTCGTAATTTGTTCTACTAATGCTTCAATTTGCATCGTGTTCACCTCTCATTAATGTAATCGATCAACGATTCCGGCAATGACCGCATCAAAAGAACCTTTTGGGTCCTCTAAGATGTCCCTTGCCGACCCACCTTCTTCAAGTATTAAAACATAGTCGCCAACCCCTGCATGGAAGCGATCAAAGGCAATCATAGCTTCACCGCATTCACTACCTTCTGCATCAACTGGGATGACAACCATTAGCTTTTTATACTGATGACTAGGTGTTTTGATCGTTGATACGACATTCCCAACCACTTTTGCTAGTTTCATTATTTTGTTGTAGGAAGAATTTTCTCGATATCAGAGTGTGGTCTTGGGATTACATGAACAGATAAGAACTCGCCAACACGCTGTGCTGCATCCGCACCTGCTTCTGTTGCTGCTTTCACAGCACCAACATCACCGCGTACCATTACACAAACCAGGCCGCCGCCAACATTGATTTTTCCAAGAAGTGTAACGTTTGCTGCTTTTGTCATGGCATCTGCTGCTTCAATTGCTCCTACTAACCCTTTAGTTTCGATCATTCCTAATGCGTTGCTCATTTATTTTTCCTCCATTCGTTTGGTCACGTTATAATAGTCAATAATACCTAATATCCCAGCATCTGATGGGACTAAATCTTTATTAAGAGGTAAGGAAGACTCTCTGCTTTTTGCTAGGTAGACGAGGTCTCCTTCTCCTGATTGTCCAATCGTATCTATAGCCACAAGTGGTTTGCCTTTTTCTTTCAACCCATCATCAACTGGTTGGACAATCAGAAGCTTTAAGCCTTTTAAATTGTCATTTTTATGAGTACAGACCATATTTCCAATCACTTTGGCTACAAACATTTTTAAACCCTGCTTTCTTGCGTCTCATTTAGGCGATAATTTTTTTAAAAAATTAACGTCCTATGAAACGGCTTTCGATTTCCATGATTTTCGTAACACGGCGATCATGACGGCCACCGGCAAAATCTGTTTCTAACCATGTTTTTACTAATTGCTTGGCAAGACCCTCACCGATAAATTGACCACCAATCGATAACACGTTGGCGTTATTATGCTCTTTGCTGTTAATAACAGATGATAAATCCCAGCACACAGCACCGCGGACACCAGGAATTTTATTTAACACCATGCCACTGCCAATGCCAACACCATCTATCATGATGCCCACATAGTCATCATTTGTCGCGACCGTTTCTCCTACAAGAAAGGCAATATCAGGATAGTCGACTGATTCATTTGCCTTACAGCCAAAATCTAAATATTCATAGCCTAATTCAGTTAAATAGGCTTTTAATGATTCTTTAAGTTCGTATCCACCATGGTCGCAACCTATCGCAACTTTTTTCATGAATTTTGTTCTCCTTTGGCAAATACCTTAATAATTCCATCAAAAGACTGAGCCTTCAAACTAGCACCACCGACAAGCACACCATCGATGTCTGACATCGAGCTGTATTCAGCTGCATTGCTTTCATTTGCTGAACCACCATATAAAATCGAGATGTTTTCTGCTTTTTCACCCACTATTTGCTTTAATACTGAGCGGATATAGGAATGGGTTTGATGAGCTAAGTCAGCAGTTGCTGACTGCCCTGTTCCAATTGCCCATACCGGCTCGTAAGCAATGATAAAATCGCCGGAATCTATTTCTTTCAATGCGCCGAATAGCTGGGTAAATAAAACTTGTTCAGTTCGCATAGAGTTCTTTTCTTCTAACGTTTCACCAATACAAATGATCGGGATAAGACCAGCCTTGATTGCTTGTTTAACCTTTTTATTGACTAAAACATCATCTTCATGAGCATATTGCCTTCTCTCGGAGTGACCAATAATCACATACTCGCAGCCGACATCCTTCAACATACTGATTGATGTTTCGCCAGTATAAGCACCTTTGTCTGCCCAATGGACATTTTGTCCACCTAAACCAATTGGTTTTCCTGATTGTTTGATAAAAAGCTGGGTCGGATACAGCAACTGCGTCGGTGGACAGACAACTACTGACACATCATTACTGCTCTTGAATTCTTGGAAGAATTCAGCCGTCTCAGCTAACGATTTATTCATTTTCCAATTAGCGATGACATAGATCCGCCGATCACTTTGGACTTGCATTTCACCCAGTGTATGGCCAAGTGTCTCTCTTACAAGATTTTTGATGTAACTCTCAATGGATTGTTCCATTTAATTCACCTTATTCAGCTTTCGGTAAAATACCTTCTACATCACCGTTTGGACGTGGAATAACGTGTACAGAAAGAAGAGTACCTACACGCTGTGCTGCTTCCGCACCAGCTTCTGTAGCTGCTTTAACGGCACCAACATCACCACGAACCATAACAGTAACAAGACCAGCACCAACTAATTCCCTGCCTACTAATGAAACGTTTGCTGCCTTGACCATTGCATCTGCAGCCTCAATCGCACCAATTAATCCTTTTGTTTCGATCATTCCTAAAGCTTCTTGACTCATTTTATTTCCTCCTTTAGTAACTACTAGTTTTGGTTTTTTAATTTGTTCTTCTTGTGAAGTGACTGTTTTTTCTTCTTTAGATTTTGCCAATTAACACACCCCACTAAATAATTCTTAATCCATCTACTAAAACGCAGCGACGCTGACGTGTAAATGTTTTTGCACTAGTTAAACCTTCACCAGTCGGACCTGCAATCGTAAGTGTCGTGAAGCCCTCACTTTCAAAGCCTAAACCAGCTACAGATGGTCCATTTTTAACAAAAATAGTTGCTTGAATTTCTTGTGCCATCTTTGTTAAATTAGTGATGTTTTGTGAGTGCATGATTGCAGTATGACGATTTCCTTTTTCAGCTATTACCGCTAATTCAATGGCTTTATCAACGTCAGGAACTCTGACGATTGGTAGAATTGGCATTAACATTTCTGTCATCACCAATGGGTGATCCTTCGAGGTTTCAGCGATAATTAGCCTCACTTCTGGGCTTGCCTGGATTCCTGCCGCTTGTAAAATCACATAGGCATCTTTTCCAATAAAGTCTCTGTTCGGATAAAACTTATCATTTTTCTTCACAAGCACTTTTTCAAGCAGTTTTTCGAATTGGAAGCCTTTAAGCTCAATAGCTCCATTCTTCACCATTTCCGATTTAAGGGCATTGGCCACTTTATCAACAACGAAGACTTCTTTTTCAGCCGTACATAAAACATTGTTATCAAAACTTGCACCCTTGACAATATCAGTTGCCGCTTGTGAGATAATCGCAGTCTCATCCACGACAACAGGAGGATTTCCTGGGCCAGCTGCAATCACTTTTTTGCCGACAGACATCGCTGCCTTCACAACAGGTCCCCCGCCTGTAACAACAAGAGCGTTAATATTACGGTGGTTCATTACTTGAGCGGAAGTTTCAAGATTCGGTGCTGCGACAGATGTTAAGCAGTTTTCTGGCCCGCCTGCAGCAACAATTGCTTGATTAAGCAATTTTAATGTTTTAATAGATACTTGTTTGGCACTAGGGTGCGGGTTGTAAACAACGGTATTCCCTGCAGCAATTAGAGAAATCGAGTTGTTGATAACAGTTGCTGCTGGGTTTGTTGATGGTGTGATGGAACCAAATACACCGATTGGTGCATATTCCACAAGTGTTAAGCCATCGTCACCGGAATAAGCAGTGCTGACTAAATCTTCAACCCCAGGTGTTTTATTTGTGGCGAGAAGGATTTTAGCAATTTTGTCCTCTACCCTGCCAAGTTTCGTTTCTTCAACGGCTAGCTGTGCTAACTCGTTTACGTACTTACGACTGATCTCTCTCATGTTGTCAATCATTTGTCTTCTTGTAGATAATGGAAGCTTGCGCAGCTTTTCCCATGCAAGTCTTGCTGTTGCAGCCGCTTCATCCACAGTTGCAAACACTCCATCACCTAGGCTGATGCTTTCTTGGGCTGCAACCGGGTTGCTTTCCACTTGGGTTTGGCCTAATTGTTGCAGCACTTGTTCAACCATTTTTTTGATATCGGTTTCATTTACTTGCAAAATTAATTACCTCCTTTTTTAAAGGTTAAGGAACCTTGTATCTCAATCTGATCGACAATCCCAACAATTGCCGCATCAGCGGGGACACCATTAGTAATTTCTGTTTGTCTTGCTGAACTTCCACTAACAAGTAAAACGACTTCACCGACACCAGATCCAACTGTATCAATGGCTACTATGGGTTTCCCATCTTCCTCAATCGTTTTCATATCAAGTGGCTGTACAATCAGGAGTTTTTTTCCTTTTAACTTCTCAGCTTTGGTGGTGGAAACAATCGAACCTACCACTTTACAAATGATCATTGCGTCCCTCCTTTCAAGGAGTCCGTTTTGTTAATTTGAATCTTTAAATCTTTCGCCAGATCCTTAGCAGAAGGAGTCACCTTACTCCGAGTCGGAACAACAAGTTCATTTAGACCATTTTGATAAGCCTTTTCCACATGCTTTGCTAGAATAAGAGCCTGCTTTTCTTTGCTGGCAGCAATTTGGTCTTCAACTGTTTGAATCAGCTTCCTTAACGGCACCCATTTGACCTGGTCCACCTGAATCTGCCTTATGTAGGACTGCAGACGGTCCTGAATCGAATGCGGCGCATGGATTTGCTGATAGACATTTGGTTCCACATAATTGTTAGCGATGACGATGGGCTTACCCAGTAATTGAAATTGAATGGCTAACCATACAGCTACTTCATCGTCCATTGTTAGGGCGAGTTTAGAAAGCAGGTGGTATGACGCAGCTGGAACAACCAGAACAGAGGACTTTTCAATTATCGCAAGCAATTCCTGCTGCGAGGTTTCCTCTAATAAAACATATGACTTCCCTGCTAATTCATTTATGGAAGGCAACCAATCTTTTGATAACATCAACGTCACATCGTAAGATTTTAGTAACGGATTAACCGCTTTCATAACTTCCGCTGGGTTTGGAGATTGATAACCTAATAGAATGGCAATCGATTTCTCCTGATTCTTTTGCGTTTTTTCTTTTAAGTAGGCTTCAACTACCTGCTGGACAAGCATTTGGACCTTCGTTTTGACATCCACCAGTATCAGCCTCCACTCCCTTGACCTTTTGCTTCGATAGCCACAATTTCTCCTTGTTGTCCATTCTTTATAGACGCTGCGTTTGCTTCATCAAGGTCGATATGCATTTCAAGTTTATATTTTGGTGAAACACGAATCAGTACATTTGAAAAAATAACCCCACGGGAACCATCGACCTTCACCTGTACCAAATCACCATCTGATACCCCAAAGGATTCACTATCACTCGTGTGCATATGAATATGGCGCGCGGCACAAATCAAGCCTTCATTAATGGTGATTTGCCCACGTGGCCCTTGAATGGTAATCGATTCAGAGCCCGAAATATCTCCTGAGTTGCGAATCGGCGGTTTTACACCAAGTGTAAAGCCGTCGTATAAAGATACTTCAACTTGAGTGCTCCCTCTGGCAGGCCCCAGGACTCGGACACTTTGAATCTTACCCTTAGGACCGATTAGGGTTACGATTTCCTTTGCAGCAAATTGATTAGGTTGGGATAGGTCCTTTAGCTTATTCAACTCGTAGCCTTTTCCAAAGAGCCGCTCAACATGTTCTGGTGATAAATGAATATGCCGATTGGAAGCGGCAATTGGAACATGCTTTGCTTTTTGAAGCGTATTTTTGACAATCTCTTCAACTAGTTCTCTAATTTTCTCTTTATCCATTAATGTTATCACTCCCTCATTTCAAGTAATGCCTTGGCCGTATATTGATCGGTAATGAGTACGTTTGCGTGTCGGCCATTTAGGGCACCATAAATCCCATCAATTTTCGTGTTTCCACCCGCAATAAGGATTCCGTATTCTTTTTCGGTCAAATGAGAGAGTTCAATTCCTATGGTACGATCATTAAGAGCCTCATGGCTTATTTGCCCATCGATGTCAATAAATCTTGAACAAATATCGCCGACTGTTTTATTTGATCTTAAAATCTCGATATCACTTTCTAAAAAGTAACCCGCATGCATCAGGGTAGATTGTTCGCCAGGCTCTCCTACCGTAAAAATCGCGATATTTGCCTGTTTCCCTAATTCCAATATTTTTTTCACATGTCTGTCCGCCACAATTGCCTGTTTGACAACGATATGGTCAACAACGGCAGGGACTGGCAAAAAGTGCGGAGTGGTATGAAAGGCATTGGCAAGTCCGTTCATGATATCTGATGCATAGGTATTTGACTCAGAATAACTCACCCCACCATTCAACTGGACAATCGTAACATCCTTAACATTCTTAGGCTGTAGTTTTTTCACGAGTTGATAAAGGGTAGTTCCCCAAGTAATTCCAATGGTGTCGCCACTTTGAACAATTTCATATAAATAATCGGCAGAAACCTCTCCAAGCTTTTCTTTGATGAGTTCATCCTCATACTCAGGAATCTGTGCAACAATACAATGCTTTAACTGGAATTTTTCCTTTATCAGCATCGCCAATTCCTGAACATCTTCAGCCGGATTAATTATTTTAATATGGACAACACCCTCTTGGATGGCTTGATCGAGAAGCCTAGAAACGGTGGGGCGGGAAATACCTATCTTTTTCGCAATCTCCTGTTGACTGTAGTCTAATTGATAGTACATTTTAGCCACTTCAACCAGGCGCGAAATTCTTTCATCCGCCATAATAGATTCACCTAATTTTGAAAGATATGAAAAATCAGAAACTCCGTGAAAACGATTACAATCTTTTGTTTTAAATACAAAATACATTTTTCCATAAAACAAGTATCCATGAAATTATGTAAAACTCAATTGCACATATGCTAAGTTCATTATAACCTATCGCAATGTTCTGTCAATCTCTCTTTCGAAGTATTTCGACATTTTTTTGTTCGATTCCAAGGGATAGAAAAAATCCAATGATTTTGTCGTTTTTTTGAATGGTTATTAGAGCTTATTAACCAATCCTAGGATACCTTATGGCTCGGATTAACTTAGTAGAGTTAGAACCAACATACGTTATCTAAATAAAGTAAGGAAAGCTCTAGCCCTTTTTTAATGAAAAAAAGAACACTCGTAATTTACTAATTGTAAGATTACGAGTGTTCTACTTAATCGAGTTAACGTATTTTATCTAGTGATTCAGTAAGTGTTTTAATGATAAAAGTTAAATCCTTCTGCTCAATGTTTAGCGGTGGTGCCAAGGTTAACACATTATTATAACCGGCTACTGTTGCCCCGTTTTTCCCTATAATAATCCCTTTCTGCTTACAATTGGCAATGACTTGATTAACTAATCCTGCCTCCAATGGTTCCTTGGTATCCTTATCCTTAACTAATTCAATCCCAACCAAAAGTCCCTTCCCACGAACATTTCCGACATAAGGATGATCATGTAACAGGTTCGTTAAATCATTAATTAACTGTTCCCCTAGATCTTTGGAACGATCAAATAATTTTTCCTTTTCCATGATCTCGAGGTTTTTCAACGCTAGTGCACAGGCTGCTGGATTTCCACCAAAGGTATTCACGTGGCGGAAGTAATCATACTCTTCAGTTCCTTTAAATGCTTCGTAAATATCCTTTCGGACTGCCGTTGCTGACAGAGGCAGATATGCACTAGTAATGCCTTTTGCCATCGTTATGATGTCCGGTTTCACACCATAGTTCATAAAACCAAAGGCTTTACCGGTTCGGCCAAAACCACAAATCACTTCATCGACAATCAGCAAGGCGCCATGTTTTTCACAAACTTCCTTAGCTGCCTTCATATATCCATCTGGTGGGACAAGGACACCGCCACCAGTAATGATTGGTTCCATTATCATTGCGGCAATCGTTTCACTTAGCTCCCATGTCATGGTCCGGTCAATTTCTTTAACCGAAGACAATTCCTTTGGATCTGAAACATTTGTATCGTCGCGGTAAGAGTCCGGAGGAGAAACATGGATAAACCCCGGCGCAAGTGGTTCATATTTATATTTTCTTTGTGCCTGCCCCGTTGCGGCTAAAGCCCCCATCGAATTGCCGTGGTAGGCACGATAGCGTGAGACGATTTTATAACGATTATGTTCGCCTTTTTGCTGGTGGTATTGCCTTACGATTTTAAAGGCGGTTTCATTTGCTTCCGAACCACTGTTTGAGAAAAAGATGACGTACTCATCTCCGAGTATTTCATTCAGCTTTTCTGCAAGCTTAATCGCCGGAACATGGCTTTGCGATAGTGGAAAATAGGCCATTTCCTTTAATTGTTCATAGGCAGCCTCTGCAAGCTCAGTCCGGCCATAGCCCACATTTACACACCAAAGGCCTGCCATCGCATCTAAATATCGGGTCCCATCGGTATCTGTTACCCATGAACCCTCTGCCTTTGACGCAACAATTGTTGCTTTCGGATTATAAGGCTTCATCGAATGCCATACATAATTATCATCCTGCTCCAATAGGGTTTCGTTGGGGCGACTTGTTTGAACCATTTCTTTCCCTCCAATTCTGTTAATTGGTGCCTGACACCAAAAGTAACATTGATATCTTTCTTATGCTTCAAATCGAGATGTGATCATTTTTTTGCGTGTATAGAAGTTTAATCCGTCCTTACCGTTCACATGAAGGTCACCATAAAAGGAATCCTTCCAGCCAGAGAATGGGAAGAAGGCCATTGTTGCCGGAACGCCGACATTAATACCCAACATACCAGCATCTGCTTCTTCACGGAATTGACGGACGGCTTTCGCGTCGTTCGTATAAATGGTAGCTCCATTTCCGTACCTAGATTTACGGATAAATTCTAACCCTTCTTCTAGATTATTCGCACGAAGCAGACTTAAGACGGGAGCAAAGATTTCATCTTTTGCAATTGTCATTTCAGGCGTAACATGATCGAATATCGTTGGACCTAAGAAATTTCCTTCTGGAAGTTCCTCCATTTCCCTGCGTCCATCCCTGATTAAATCCGCCCCTTCTTGCATGCCTTTTTCGATATAACTGAGGGCTTTTTCGCGGTGCTCCTTGCGGATAACAGGTGTTAATAATACCTCATCTTCCATACCGTTCCCGATAATTAACTCATCTGCCTTTTTTTTCAATGCAGCTACAAATGGTTCATTATCACCGACAACCACTACTGCACTACAGGCCATGCAACGCTGCCCAGCACTTCCGAAGGTGGAACTAAGAACATGTTGAACCGCCTTATCCATATCGGCGTCAGGCATGACAATATGATGATTTTTCGCACCGGAAAGCGCTTGAACTCTTTTGCCCTCAGCTGCAGCACGCTCATATACATACTTAGCCACCGGCTGTGAGCCTACAAAGGAGATTGCCGCAATATCCTTGTGTTCAAGTAATCCATTAACCACATCGTGCGCTCCGTGGACAACATTTAAAACCCCTATAGGAGCTCCAGCTTCCATAAATAACTCTGCTAATCTATTTGCTAAAATCGGAGTACGCTCAGACGGTTTTAACACAAACGTGTTTCCGCAGGCAATCGCTAGTGGGAACATCCATAGCGGCACCATCATCGGGAAGTTGAATGGGGTAATCCCGCCGACAACCCCTAAAGGATATCGGAACATTTCAGAATCGATGTCTTCAGCAATTCCTGATAATGTTTCACCCATCATTAATGTCGGCGCCCCAGAAGCAAATTCGACACACTCAATCCCACGTTGTACCTCTCCATATGCTTCCTTGTATGCCTTGCCATTTTCTTGAACAATCAACCTTGCCAATTCTTCATGGTTTTCGGTTAACAGGTAGTGGTACTTGAATAAGATCCTCGCGCGCTTTGGAACCGGCACATTTTTCCACTTATTAAATGCTTCCCTTGCTGCTGTTACTGCAAGATTAACATCCTCTTTTGACGAAACCGGAACCTTTGTTAACAATTCATTTGTTGCCGGGTTGGGAACATCAAGTGTTTGCCTGCTATTCGAGGCAACCCATTCACCGTTAATAAAATTTTTTAAAACAACCGTATCATTTTTTGTTACACCCATTCTGTTTTATCCTCCTTTTTTTTGAAAATACTGTTTGATAATTCGTTATTTTGAAAATTTAATAATTTCATTATCTCCTATCAATAAACCGCTTTCATTAGACAATTTGTAAAATGGCTTAAAGTATTTTTACGACAATTTGAATATGCATTTTTACATTTATGCTTTTTCCCAGCAAAAAAATGCTCATCGGGCTTGATTTTCCCTCCATGGCTGAGGAGCGGATAAATAATCATGAACTAGAAGCATAAATTCAATTGCCACCCGTTTTTCATGCTCCATAAAATCTTCTCCCAAAAGGTTTTCAAGCTTTTGCAGGCGGTGGTATAAAGTTTGTCTCACGATAAACAGTTTGGTTGAGGTTTCTTGCTTTGACCCGTTGCTCTCCAAATACGCTTTTAATGTCTCAAAAAGTTTGCCATTATATTTTTGATCATATTGAATAACGGGTTGGAGGTATTCAGATGCAAGCTCCTGCAAATCGGTGTGTTTACTCATTTGTGATATGAGCCGATATAAATGTAAGTCCTCATAAAAATGATAAATTTGTTTGTTTGTCATTTTTTGTTGGATACGAAGTGTCTCTTTAGCTGTCTGATAACTTTTATGAACATCTCTCAATGAATGAATAAACTTTCCAGCAGCGATAATTAGCTTTACAGAACTTTGTTTTCTGATAAATTCCGAGTCTTGGATTGATTCAATGGCTTTTTTTATTCGTTCTTTTAAATTTTTTTTCGTTCGATTATTTAAAAGAATAAAGGTAATCTCGTTTCTTTTTTCAACGAAAAAAACAGTAAAGCCATTCTGTTCAAATACAGAACGAAATAATAATTTTAAATAAGTTCCATCCTGACTAGATTTCTCCTTAAATGGGATAAGCTTTGTGATTAATACCGCTGCATCATTCGTTTTTGCTTTAACTCCATTCTCTGCTAAGTATTCGTGAATGTCCTCGAGCGAATGTTCGCCCTCAAGCCAACCGTGCAGCCACTCAAACTCTTCCACCCGTTTTTTTTCTTCTACATATAAATCTCTTAATAAATGTTGGGCTAATGCAGTTGCCGTTCGGTCTAAAATCAATAAATCAAATTCACTGATGGGAATATCCTTTGAGTAGATAAATAACTCTGCATAATCTTGACCGAATAAGAAAATGGGTGAAGAAGCAATAGGATCAGTCGATAGCATATTTACTCCTTCAATCAGATTGATGATGGCATTTTGTTCGTTCCCGGCGATTTCGGGTACAAATTCGTACTTCTGGTTTTTTAATCGGAAAATAATTTGTAAGTCCAATGCCGAGAAAATAAATTGAAGAATATCCTCATACGTTTCAATGGTTAATAGCCGTTTATTTAAACTCTGGGAATAATTCTCTAGATCAGAAATCTTCTGATATTGCTGGTTAATGATGACGGAATGGATGTCTTGTGTGATTTCAACAAACGGTACTTCTTTTTGAAATACAATGATGGGGAATTGATGTTCATTGGCCATTTCGATGACTTCACAAGGAACCTCAGAC
This sequence comes from Neobacillus sp., assembly GCF_031988165.1. Lineage (NCBI taxonomy): Bacteria > Bacillati > Bacillota > Bacilli > Caryophanales > Bacillaceae > Neobacillus > Neobacillus sp. Next base: position 122,210 of record NZ_DALZYO010000003.1, on the reverse strand, counting down.
ATGTATGTCCCCATTTCTATACATAGTCCAGCTACTTTGTTTTCGAGAAACTCCTTCACCATTGAGACAAATAAATTCTCATTATCCTTCCAGGCAACACCTGTTGATAAAATCAGTTCATGACCATTTAATAGATTGCGAATACTAGTAACCTCGACAACATGAACCCATTTGACAGGTCGATGAAGGCCTGCTTCCCCTGCTATAACCTCTGCATTATCAAAGTGTTTCCGTTTTAACATATCTGCAACCGTTAATTGAAAATGTTCTTTCATACTTATAAACTCTCCTTGAAAATAGAAAAATAATTTTAGCCAAAAAGGATTGGGCTTTTAGGCCAATCCTTTTCATCTTCCTTTATGCCTGGTCTACGTGAATCTGACTAATTAATAGACTAGAAAAATATTTCCTTCCGTTTGCAGTTCCTATTAGTAAGGTTTCTGTAACATTTCCATTTGGATGTAAAAAATCAACTGAAGCCCCATCTAAATGTTCTCTTACACCGTTAATTCGGCATCCTTTTTGGATGAGAAAATCAATTTTGTCTCTTTCATCAAGAAATTGTTGATATTCTGACATCTTATCCCCTCATATTCTGAATTAATATAAATCTACGTTATTTGGAATCTCCTCATAAACAGGTTCGTTTGCCTTGTCATCAATCACCCAGTCACGACCAACGGAAATACCTAAATACTTTTCATCGCTCGGATTATCGATTTCCGCTTGCGGATATTTTTTAAACCACCAGGATTTCGCAAGTACATAGTAAAGACCTGCCCCGACAATGAACCCTACTAAAAACCCATAGTTCGGTACAAAATAGGATGCTGCAGCCCCAATAATCCAGGCAATAAAACCAGCCAAGTTCACTCCGCCCATATATTTATACTGACCATTGTCCTCGTATAATTCAGGCACATTCACACGTCTTTTCCGGATTAAATAATAATCTGCGAATAAGATGCCGACAATGGCAGATAAAATACCACCGACAAAGAGAAGAATCGGAATAATGACATCAAACAATGTCCATGGCTGTACGATTGTTCCAACGATTCCAGCGGTAATGACTCCAGCCCAAAACGGGAACTTTGGACCACCTACGTTTGAGAAAATAGTTGCCGCTGGAACGACATTTGCTGCCGTATTGGTTGACCACTGGGCTAAAACAATCATTAACAGTAAAATAGCAAGGATAAAACCGCCAGCTGCCTTTTGAAGAGCCACAACGGGATCGTAGTTTAATACGGCCACATAAGCTACAGCACCAATGATAATCATAAATGTTTGCGTTAAGGGCATGGCAATCATGTTTCCAATTAATGAACCCTTATTTCGTTTAAACCAATTTTTTTCGTTAGCTGGTGCCTTGATAAATCGGGATATTGAAGGGATATCCGCACTTAAGGTTGCCCAGAAACCCATATTACTAAAAATAACAACTAAGAATGCTGAAAATGCGGCCCCGCCGGTAACCGGGGACTCCACCCAACTCCAAACGTCCCTTCCTGCAGATGCTGCCTGATCTGTTAATGAAACATACATCCATAAGGAGATGATAAGAATGATAGGTGCAGCCATATCTGCAAATCGTTCAATTGATTTAATCCCTAATGCCGTATTAATTAATTGAACAGCAGCGAAAATGAGGAAGCAGACGAACCAATTATCAAAGCCAAATAAAATATTTAAGATACCGTTCATCGCTGTTGCCCCAAAATAAGTATTAATTCCAAACCACATCGATGCCGTAATACCCCGGGTTATCGATGGGATATGGGTACCAATCGTTCCAAAGGGGGCTCTCATATAAACAGGAAAGGACAACCCATGTTCAATCCCAATATCAGCAATTAAGGAAATGAAAAAACCAATGGCGAGACTTCCGATTACAGTTGCGAGTATTACCCAAGGTAAAGAAATAGTCATGACCCCAGCACCGCCAATGGCAAATGTGGCCAGAACGACCACCATCCCTACCCACATAAAGGAGAAACCTAGTTTTGTGATTTTTCGATCCTTGTGCTTGATGGGTAATAAATCTGGTGATTTTAAGTGGCTTGTTTTCATATGAACACTCCATTTCGGTTAAATTAAATAGAATTCAACAATCCAAAATTCAAACAACCAACCTCATCATTCGTTTTAATATGGGCAATTGCTCAGGCGCAGCCGAGCAATCGCAGGAGTAGTTCAATAATGATTGAGAAAGGAGCCACAATTATTCTTTACTTGATAGATAATGTTTCACCTTGGTTTAGTGGTGTATTCATACTATATTTCGCTCTCTTCAAATATTGTCCTGAACCTGGTTTACCAACAAACTGTTTGTCGCGCACCACATATTCGCCGCGCACTAAAACTGAAACAGGCTCACCCGTAACCTTCATTCCTTCAAACGCATTATAATCCACAGCCATGTGATGTGTTTCGGCGGAAATAATCCGTTCAACATTCGGATCAAAAATAACAAGATCAGCATCCGCACCAACAGTAATTGTTCCTTTTTTCGGGAAAAGTCCAAAGAGTTTAGCAGCTCTTGTTGAGGTAAGGTCAACAAACTGGTTCAGACTTATGCGCCCCTTCTTCACTCCCTCAGAAAATAACATCGATAAGCGGTCTTCAATAATCGGTCCACCATTCGGGATTTTCGTAAAATCATCCCGGCCTAAATCTTTTTGACCTTTAAAGTCAAACGAGCATTGATCAGAGCCTATTGTTTGCAGCTGACCGCACTTTAACGCGTTCCAAAGGGCTTCTTGGTTCCACTTTTCACGGAGCGGTGGCGACCACACGTATTTAGCCCCTTCAAAATTCGGTTTCTCTAAATAGCTTTGATCAAGGACCAGATATTGCGGACATGTTTCGCCCCAGACATCAAAACCCTTGTTGCGGGCCTCAGCAATTTTTTGGACCGCATCTTCACAGGAAACATGAACAACATATAGCTGTGAATTAGCCAACCCAGCAAACCTGGCAGCACGGCCTGTTGCTTCACCCTCTAATTCTGACGGTCTAGTTAACGCATGATAAATTGGTTCTGTTTTTCCCTCTGCGAGCGCTTTTTTTGTAAGGTAATCAATGACATCGCCGTTCTCGGCATGGACCATAACCAATGCACCAAGGTCTTTCGCTGTGGCCAGGGTCTGGAATAAGGTTTCATCATCTGCTTGAAAAACATTCTTATAGGCCATAAATACTTTGAACGAGGTAATTCCTTCCTCATCGATCACCTGTGGTAGCTCATTTAGGACATCATCATTGATTTCTGAGATCATCAAGTGAAAGCCGTAATCAATGACAGCTTTTTCTTTAGATTTATCATGCCAAGTTTGAATCGCATTTTTTAGTGGCTTGCCCTTATTTGTTAAACAAAAATCAATAACTGTGGTGGTTCCGCCGAATGCAGCAGCCATCGTTCCGGTTTCAAAATCATCTTTAGTGACCGTCCCGCCAAAAGGCATATCCAAATGGGTGTGAGGGTCAATTCCTCCTGGAAATACAAGACAACCATTAGCATCAATAATTTCCGCTCCAATGGCCGAAAGGTTCGAGCCAATTTGAGCGATTTTTCCATCTTCGATTAAAAGTTCAGCTTGAAAGGTGTCAGATGCGGTGACAATTATTCCGTTTTTAATAATTTTTTTCATCCGTTAGTCCTCCTAAACTATTACTTAATAACGTCTGCTTTGCACTCTACAGCTACACTTAAGGCAGTTTGGCGTTCATTCCAGGTCATTGGCGGCATTTCTCTTGGTGTTTCGACCATATCAATGGCCCCATCGACCGGACAAACAATCGAACATAAATTACAGCCGACACAGTCTTCTTCCCTTACTTTCAGATAGCTTGTTCCATTAGGGTCTGTAAGCATATCAATACATTGATGGGAGGTATCTTCACAGGCAATATGACATTTATTGCAGTTGATACAGACTTCAGTATTGATTTTCGCTACAATATTATAATTGAGGTCGAGGTTGCCCCAATCTGAATATCTTGGAACTGATTTTCCAATGATTTCTGAAACTGAGGCAATTCCTTTACTATCTAAGTAATTGCTGAGGCCTTCAATCATGTCCTCAACAATTCGAAATCCATGGTGCATAGCCGCTGTACATACCTGTACTCCGGTTGCACCCATTAACATAAATTCAACAGCATCTTGCCAGTTGGAGATGCCGCCTATTCCTGAGATTGGTACGTTTATATGTGGATGCCGTGCACATTCTGCAACCATATTTAAGGCAATCGGCTTAACAGCAGGTCCACAATAGCCACCATGTGCCCCTTTTCCTGCCACATGTGGAATCGTATTCCATGAAACAAGATCCACTCCCATTAGGCTATTAATCGTATTAATCATACTAATAGCATCTGCACCTCCATTACAGGCTGCTTCGGCAGTTGCGGTAATATCGGTAATATTTGGCGTTAACTTTACAATGACAGGTGTTTTCGCTACTTCTTTTACCCAAAAGGTTTGCCGTTCCACTAACCCTGGAACCTGTCCTGAAGCAGACCCCATTCCACGTTCAGCCATGCCATGTGGACAGCCGAAGTTTAACTCAAGGCCATCAACTCCGACATCCTCAACTCGTTTGACGATTTCATGCCACTTTTCCTGCTTTGGCTCAACCATCAGTGAGGCGATAATAGCATGATTCGGGAATTTCTTTTTTGTTTCATAGATTTCCCTTAAATTTACATCTAATGGACGGTCGGTAATAAGCTCAATATTATTAAAACCAGCAACCCTTTGTCCGTTAAAGCTAATGGCAGCAAACCTCGATGAAACATTTAATATCGGATCACCCAATGTTTTCCATACTGCTCCACCCCAACCAGCCTCAAAGGCCCTCTGGACCTGATAGCCTGAATTAGTAGGAGGTGCTGACGCCAGCCAGAACGGATTAGGAGATTGAATTCCTGCAAGATTAATACGTAAATCAGCCATCTCTTTTCCCCCTTTGTCATTCTTAGATTAATAGAGTCAATTTGCTACCCCAACTGCCGAATACTGCTTATGAATGGCATAAGCTACATCTTTACCTTGTTGAGCAGCAGTTACGACCATTGCGTCTCCCTTTCCTTTACCAAATACAACATCACCACACGCAAATATTTTTGGATGGGAGGTTTTGAAAGTTTCCGGTTCAACTTTTACGACACCGCCATCATGTTGAAGACCAAACGCCTCAATAAGCTCCAAGTGCCTTGTTTGTCCGATTGCTTTAACTACCGCATCCACAGGAATCACATATTCGGATCCTTCGATCTCAACTGGTCTGCGGCGACCATCTTTTTCAGGCTCACCGAGCATCATTTTGATACACTCAATTCCCGTTACCTGCCCGCTATTATTGCCAATAATCCTTTTCGGTGCTGTTAACCATCGGAACTCTACACCATCTTGTTTAGCAAATTCATGCTCAAAGTCATAAGCGGTCATTTCTTCTTCTGTTCTCCGATATAGGATTTTTACATTTTCAGCACCTAAACGAACAGAACAAGTCGCACCATCGATGGCTGTATTTCCAGCGCCAATTACGACCACTCGCTTACCAATAAATTCCTTGGATAACTGACCACTTTTAGTTGCCTTGACAAATTCAATGGCATCAAAGACTCCATCTAGATTTTCCCCTTCAACACCAAGGTTCGGTACATGAGCCATTCCTACCGCCAAGACAACGTTATCGAAATCTTCAGTTATTTCTCCAACTGAGATATCCTTTCCGACCACCGTGTTGGTTCTAATCTTTACATTTAATTTTTCAACTTGTTCTGCTTCCCAGAAAGAAATTTTTTGTGGTAAACGGAACGAAACAATCCCAAAAGTATTTAAACCACCGGCTCTGTCAGCTGCTTCAAAAATGGTCACATCATAACCTAATCTTGCTAGTTCCCGTGCTGTCGATAATCCAGCAGGGCCACCACCAATAACTGCAACTGTTTTGCCATTTGAAACACCTGGTTGAAAGAGTGTTTGTTCATTTTTGATCGCCCAATCAGTGGCGTATCTTTGTAAATTGCCAATCATGATCGGCTTCGTTGAATGGTTTAAAACACAAGCTCCTTCACAGAGTTCCTCTGTTGGACAAACCCTGGCACAACTTGCTCCGACCGGATTAGAGGACATGATTGTTTTTGCAGATCCGAGTAAGTTTCCTGAGGCAATTTTTTTAATAAAGGTAGGTATATCAATTCCTGTAGGACAGGCCTTAATACATGGAGCATCATAGCAATAGAGGCATCGATTTGATTCTTGAACAGCTTCATGGCTGGTCAGTCCTTGCTCCACCTCTAGAAAGTTCTTTTCGAGTTGGGATAAGGAAATACGCTGCATTTTTTCATTCGCCAAAGAGAAATCCTCCTTTAATAAATAGTATATATGCAATTTCTAGTAATCTTCTTCGTCTATAACCCGTTATTCGTTAAAACAAAAATGAAAGCGCTTTTAAATAATACCACTAGCTTAATGGTTTCGAAAAAATACCAACTCCCTAAAGTTTATTTATAAGATTTTACAGAAAATTCTGCATCTTGCTTTAATTTTACAGACCTTAAATAGGCATTTCACCATACAACTTGTAAAATAATGCAAGGCTTTGATTATCCATTATGTAAAATGAAAATGGGTTCTTGACCAGTAATCTTCATCTGAACAAAATTGGTGTTCTTTCGCATTGAAGAAAACGGGCAGGAATGAACAGAGAGTGTTAAGGAAAAGGGATTCCTGTACACTTTTCTGAATTCTTTTTCAATTTAACATAAGGATATCAAAAAAATTGTAATAATATATCGAATTGTTAATTTTTCTTACATCATTTTTTTCTAGTGTAGAATCATCTATTCCAGTTGAAAGTACTTGACATAACAGTACTTCATGATTCTGAAGAGCAACTAAATTCAAATAAAACAGTAGGAAAAACTTTCGACATTTTTCAACAAATTGACAACGAAAGTTAAGTTAAAAATAGAAAACTCTTCAACTGCAAAGTTATCCGAACGATTCTTTCCTTTTAGACCCCAAAAAGCGTACTATCCAGACGGCGCACACAGAAATGGGATTTGGCTTAATTATTGAATACCTTAGATTTGGACATACTGATAGGTGTGATAATAATTGTAGAGGGGAATCCAAATGCCTAACGATCATCATTTCAGTGACTTTATTAATGAGGTATCCATTCAAACAAAAATGGAAAATGTATGGGGTTATACATGTGGATCATGGCGAAATTGTACCGAAGAAACGATTCAATCTTTTCTAGCCCAATGTCTTGATTATAATATCGACCCTCATTTCTGTATGAGCTGGGTCGAACAGCATTTGGAGCAAATACCAAACTGGACAGATGTGTCGGAAACAGCACTTGGATGGCTAAACCAGCACACATCAACAAGTTCGGCGATCTCATTTTCGGTGCAGGATTTAAGTTGATTTTTAGGGAGGAGCTAACCTCCCTATTATGAATTCATGCTCAATTATATCTAGTAAAATGCAAACTTTTACTTATTTTTCTTCCAACTGATATTGTTCTATTTTTCGATATAAATTTCTTACACTGACACCTAAAACATTCGCTGCTTTTGTTTTATTCCATTCCACCTCGGATAAAACTTTCTCGATATGCTCCTTTTCGAGCTGTTCTAGTGTGCATAATTGGTAAGTAGATACGTCTTTCAAGTTGACCTTTTGAACATTGGCAAGCAATAAATCATCCGCTTCAATCGTGTCTCCTTTACTGAGTAAGACACCCCTTTCCAATAGATGATGTAGCTCTCTGACATTTCCAGGAAAATGGTATTTTTGTAAAGTTGCCATGGCTTCAGGAGATAAGGTTTTACCATTTTTAACAAAATGGTGAATCAATAATGTCAAATCCTCCTTCCGCTCTCTTAATGGGGGAATGGTTAATCTCACTACATTTAGTCGGTAATACAAATCCTCTCGGAAATTTCCGTTCGCCACTTCTTTTTCTAAATGACGATTTGTAGCACCTACTGTTCTCACGTGTACCTTTCTTTCTCTAACATCCCCCACTCTTCGAAACTCTCCTGTTTCAAGAAACCTTAACAGTTTAACCTGAAGGACCAGTGGCATCTCACCGAGTTCATCTAAAAATAAAGTGCCGCCATTCGCAGCTTCTACCAACCCTTTTTTATCCTGATTGGCTCCTGTAAAAGCTCCTTTCACATGTCCGAAAAGTTCACTTTCAAGTAGTTGCTCAGGGAGGGCACCAGAGTTAATAGCTACAAATGGTTCTTCAGCACGATTACTCCAATAATGAAGTGCTTTGGCAAATAACTCTTTCCCAGTGCCACTCTCCCCTTCAATCAGGACGGGAACATCACTGTTTGCGACCCGTTCTGTAAGTTCCAGTAACGCCTTAAAATGAGGGTTTTTCCCAATAATCTGAAATGAATTGTGTTGTTTAATTATCTTCCTCATACTATCATTTTTTTCAATCAGTGTTTTATTTTCAACTGCTTTCGTAATCGCTATTTCAAGCTCTGTCAGATTGTAAGGCTTTGCTAGGTAATCAAACGCCCCAAGTTTCATTGCTTCAATGGCGGTCTCTATTGTCCCATGTCCGGTAAGCATTAAGACTTGAATCTCCGGCTGAATTTTTTTTGTTTCCTTTAATAAAGTAATGCCATCCATTTTTGGTAAGCGGATATCATAGATAGCAATATCATAAAATTGGTTTTGTAATAAAGAAATAGCATCTTCTGCGTTTTCTGCAAAATCAACTTCGTAGCCTTTTCTTTTTAAACGATTAACAAGAAGCTCAAGTAAGTCCTTTTCATCGTCTACAATTATTAACCTAGCTGCTCCCATTTGGTTCCCTCCTTTACATTCGTTTGAATCGAAATGCTTATTTCTACTGTAGTCCCCTTCTCAGATTCACTTAAATAACCCAAATCCTTTAATCCCTTTTTCAAACCGGCAAGCTTTTCATCACGGCTATCACCTACTGTTAACCAATAACCATTTTATTTTCATGATGTACTCCGATATTTTTGACGTTTACACTATAACTATATAAGATAATTTTCGTTTCCTCTTAGAAAGAATAAGATGATTCTATGAACCTTTTATGAAGGTTTTTTGAATATTGCTTGCTCTTCCTTATTTATCATTTCATGAAACTATTTAAATAGCCCTTGAATTAAAAATTCAAGAGCTCATACTTTTGTCCTAGCTTTATATATAAAAACTACTTTTTACTACTCTTCAATTCATATGGTACATCTGCAGGCGCATTTCCTTGAGGCCAGTCATTAACTTTATCAGCAAAATCAGGCCGGTCTTTTGAAAGGATAAATCCTGCAAGATCTGCAGCTTGTTGATCAGTTAAACTGCCTTGTTTAATACCACCCATTTCGCCAAGTGGCATGTTTCTTTTGATGTAACCGGCCGCTGTTGAGATTCTTCCCATTCCAGCTCCGATATTAAAGGACTTGCTTCCCCAAAGTGCCGGGCCAGAAGTTGGTCCTGTCCCAGAGCCATCTGCACCATGACAAGTGGAACAAGTTTGTTGATAAAGCTTTTCTCCATTTGCAAGATCCGGAGTCGGAACATTTTGTAGTGAATTCTTAATTACCCAAGGGCGTTCTTTAATACCAATTGGTACATCGGTAGAAATATAGTTTAAGTATGAGACCATTGCCCGCATTTCATCGCTGTTTGCCTGAAGTGGTTTGCCATTCATACTTCTTTTAAAGCAGCCATTGATCCTGTCTTCAATCGTCATAACCTTTCCAGCGCGTGGGTTGTAAGCTGGATAAACGGCTGTAACACCTGTTAAAGGGGAGGTTGAATCCGTTCCTCCTGTACCGTGACAGCTTGAACAAGCCAAATTATCTCCTACATTGTTTGGAAGTGCCGTATTGGTTTCATTCATTAATTTAAATCCTAATTTAATTGATTCCCCTAGAGGCCCTTCTGGTACTTTTTCCATACTAGGTGGTTCATACGTTTTCATTGCAGTTTGTTCACCGGACGTTGCTTGGTTTTCCTTGGGCTTATCCGTGGCAGCTGGCTTATCGGATCCACAACCACTTAGTAATAATGCAGTGGCTAAAAGTGGCAGGCCATATCCTATTTTCATTTTTTTGAGCTTAAACATTTCTTTCACTCCTAGTTTAAAATTTTTATGAATTCAATTATTTAATATGCAATTTCCATGCCAACTTTTATAACTAGAATAATAAAGAGTGTTTTAAATGATTCAAAAAAAAAGCATGACAAAAAGTCATAGTACGACACTTTGTCATGCTTCTATTAAATAGACCGATTAATTTCCAGTGGAACTCGATTGAATTAGCATATATCTCATCATTCATTAAAATAAAGATAATCCCGTAAATACAAAAAGCAGTGAATTTCACTGCTTTTTGTATTTTTATTTTACTAAATTCATGATTGTTTCTGGATCAAAACCCAGGACCCATTGACCATTAATTTCAGTTTGTGGAACTCCTAGTTGCCCTGTTGTTTCAACAAGTTTATTTGCTGCTGTTTGATCCATTTGTACATTTACTTCTTTGTACGCTAGGTTTTGCGTATTTAAGAAATTTTTCAACATGGTGCAATAGGGGCAAGTATTGGTCGTATAAACCGTGATTTGATTCATTAAAAACCTCTCCTTTAATTATTATATTTTACTGCATGCTTTAACTATAAGGTAAATGCCTCCTACCAGGAGCCATACAAACGTCCCAGGTCATATAGGAATGGGTGCCTTTCCCGTATCCCTATGGGTCCTAGACGTTTTCGAGCGGCTTAAACCTCAGGTTCCAGTAATAGTGCAATCTTGTTGTTTTTTAGTATCGTTCAGCATTATGCTTTCCACCTTTCGTAAAGGCTCATTGGTTTTTACTTTTTCTTAAAGTAGACCCCTATTATTCAACTTCGCCTTCCCAAGCAATCATACCGCCATCCATATTGGTTACATCGAAACCATAGCTTTCTAAGAATAATGTTGCTTGTGCGCTTCTACCACCTGAACGGCATACGATAATATATTTTTGTTTTTTATCGAGATCCGGCATCTTAAATTCAACTAATCCTAATGGAATGCTAACTGCTGTAGGTATTTTTCCTGTTGAAATTTCTGCCACCTCACGAACATCAATAATGTTTAATTGTTCACCATTTTTAAGTTTTTGTTCAACTTCATTTGCTGTCATACGTTTCATGTGTATTTTCCTCCTAATTTTCGTACCATGCGCTCATGCCGCCCTTAATATTTGTTATTTGTTTAAAACCTAATTTTTTTAGGATTTTTGCTGCTCGTGTACTTCTCATCCCGCTTTGACATATGACTACAACTTCTTTGTCCTTCGAAAGAGTAGCTGCTTTATTCGATAATTGGTCAAGTGGTATATTTTTAAATCCTTTTATGAAACGTCCTTTAAACTCCATTGGCGTCCGAACATCAATATATTGTTTATTCTTATCTCCCAATTCATTTTTTAGTTGATCAGTTGTAATGTTTCGTACTCCTTTTACAGGAACAAGCCTCCATGCGAAAAATCCAATGAATATAACGATCATAATAATTGTGCTTGTACTCAAGTAAACTCATCTCCTTTATTATCCAATCCCTATATACCACATGGGGTATATCAGGAGTAAAAAAATTTTTTCAACCTCCTAAGTTTTGAACTATAAGAAATATTTTATACCCCTACAGGTATTTTGTAAAGATATTTTTAGATTAGTAAAAACTTCATTTTGGAAAATTGTCTGCACCTACTTTATTCTAAAGTGAGTTAATTAAGATTGTTCATAAATAAAAACCTTTGCTTATGCAAAGGCTGTTTATTTATGTAATAACGTAAACAACTTCTCTAATCCTTCAAGTAGTCTTGGTGATGGTCGACAATATAGTTCTTCCTCAAGAATAAGAATTTGATCATCATTTGAGAATTGAAGTTTTTCGAAACCAGGTCTTTTTTTAATGATACTTTTTTGAACCTTTTCCTTTCTCACTCCTACCCAGGCAAGACAAATAAAATCTGGATTCCGACTTAGAACATCCTCCCAATTCGTCTGAACACTTGCTAATTCAACCTCATGAAAGATGTTTACTGCTCCGGCAGCCTCAGAAATCTCTGTAAGCCAGTTTGTTTTTCCTGGTGTAAAAATCGGCTTTGGCCACCATTCCCAATACAAAGTAGGCCGCTTTTTAATATTTGCACTTTGTTGTTTAACCTTTTCAATCCTCGTACGAAAATGTCGGGCCGCCTCCACCCCACGTTCTTCTTTCCCAAGCGCTTTCGCAGTTATGATGAGGTCCTGCTCTATATCTCTTAGTGTTTGCGGATTTAAAATTATATTCGGTATGCCTCGCTCCTTTAAAGCTTCAATGTTTTTTTCCATACCTGGCACACTTAATGAGGCAAGGACTATGTCCGGTTGTAATTGCTCAACAAGATCCATGTTTATCGATAAGTCGGGACCCAGCTTTGGCAAACTGGCAATGGTCGCTGGCCAATTCGAAAAATCATCCACACCTACCAATAAATGTGTTAGTCCTAGGTATTCCATGATTTCTGTATTGCTGGGACACAAGGATATAACTCTCATCTTTCAAACTCTCCCTTTTGTTAAAATCCATTCTATTTTATGTGGTCAAGAATATCATTTTATTTCATATTTTTTTCCACTGCTTCAACTAGCTTAAATAAAAAATGGTAAATTAATTGGTAGGCTTCCCCAATTGTAATATCCTCCTGAAATCCCTCCACATAATTCAAGGCAAAATTTAAATTCCATAATCCGTCATCAAGACTAAACATTAAATCAAATTTCGATTCATCTCCATGTAAATGGGTATTCAAATTATCCTTTAACGATATATCAAATTTTTTCTGCAGCTTTAAACCTAGCATAACGTCATAAGTCCCGAATACGTCATCAAACTCTAAAGAGACTGCCTCAACATCAATCAAATCAAACCATTGTGACTCCAAATAAATAAATTCATTTTTATGCTTTTTCAGGTAATCTAGTGGTTGGGTTAGAAACACTGAAGACTCATTCCTAATAATATTTTCTGATAATTTATCACAACGCTCAATATAAGCATCGATGTATCGAACGTTAGGTTCCTTAACATCAAATTGGATAGCTTCAGCAAGCTTGTTTTTTTCTATATACTCTTTTTCTTCTTTAAAAATGGATATCCCTTCTCCGTTTTGCTCTGATATGTATTGTTTGATATGATTCTTTAACATCACAAAAATCCTCCTTCGAAATTTATCTTCTATTAATAATAGTTTTTTTCTGTAAAAAAGCAAATTTGTTAAACTTACCTCCCTCAACAAACAAAAAAAGAGGTAACCAAATATCGTCACCCCTTTACTTCTATTAATTTCCTGCTAATTTTGCTATCTTTTTAGCAGTCGGTTTTACTTCATTTGTATCTTCGATTTGTTTCGCCCGTTTAATAAAGAATGAAAGGATAAGCGCAACAGCAGCTATACCGACTGTCACCAAGAAAGCATCATTAATTCCTTCTAACATTGCTTTCATCATAACTTGCTGTTTCATTTCTGCTATTACTGCAGGTGTTGGTTGTTTTGTTAAGTGCTGCATCGCAGCTTTTCCTAACTCAGTTGCATGTGTTGTCGTACGGTTTGACATAATTGTTACCAATAACGCCGTACCAATCGCTCCAGATACCTGTTGCAAAGTACTGTTCATCGCTGTTCCATGTGGATAGGCACGAGCTGGCAACTGGTTTAAGCCATTTGTCGTAACTGGCATATTCACCATTGACATCCCAAACATCCGCACAGAGTATAAAATAATTAGGTGTGTATAGGTTGTATGAAGCGTTAATTTGCTAAAATAATAACTCGTTACCATGGTAATTGTTAATCCAATAATGGCTAATACCCGACCGCCAAACTTATCAAATAATTTCCCGGTAATCGGCATCATAATGGCCATTAAAATCGCACCAGGCAACATCATTAAGCCCGCATCAAGCGGCGATATACCGCGAATCGTTTGCACATAGATAGGCGTTAGCAGCATTCCAGAAAACATAGCCATTGTAACAACCATTGAAATTACCGATGATAGGGCAAACATTGGATACTTATAAATCCTGAAATTAAGCATAGGTCTTTCTTGCTTTAATTGCCGGATAATAAACACCACTAAAGCAATAACCCCGATGATAAGCGTCCCATATACTTCTGGACTATCCCAACCTTTTTTACCAGCAGAACTAAATCCATACAGGATACCACCAAAACCAATGCTTGAAAGTAAAAGTGAGAATATATCAAGTCGGATATCAATTTTTTCTTTTTTATCTTTAAGTAAGAAGAAGCCAATTAATAGTACGACAATGGCAATCGGTGTAACAAAATGGAAAAGCATTCTCCAATCATAATGTTCAATTAACCATCCGGATAATGTCGGTCCAACCGCAGGGGCAAACATGAGAACTAAACCAAATACCCCCATTGCTGCTCCTCGTTTTTCTATTGGGAAGCTAACTAACATAACATTCATTAATAGCGGCATCAAAATGGCAGATCCTGCGGCTTGAATCATCCTCCCCACTAATAAAACGGGAAACACATGGGCAAAGCCTGCAAGTATTGTCCCGATAGTGAATAACATCATCGCAGCTAAGAAAAGTCGTCGAACAGAATATTTTTGAATTAAAAATGCAGTAGCCGGAATCAGTATTCCGTTTACTAACATAAAACCTGTTGCAAGCCATTGAACGGTTGATGCTTCAACCTTTAAGTCTTTCATTATCGATGGCAGTGCAATATTTAATAATGTGTTGTTAAGCATTGCAATAAAAGCACCGATCATTAGCACAGCAATAATCCCGTACGGTGGACGAGCAGTTTTTTTTATCGGCTGTTCCATTGTTTTCCCCCTTGTAAACTCATTGTTCAATTTTTTATCCCACTATTCCATAATTACATATCATATACTCCTGGTACAATTTTTGCAATAAAAAAATCCTGTAATTTATGGATTTGTAATGATACAAAATATAAGGTAAAATATATTTATACAGGTAGTACAATATGAAATCAAGGTGATTGTATGAATGACCGTAAACAGCACGTTGTCAAAATGGCCCATCAATTATTTATTGATAAAGGTTTTCAGGCTACTTCCATTCAGGATATATTAGACTATAGCGGCATTTCAAAGGGTACATTTTATAATTATTTTTCTTCAAAAAGCGAATTAATGATCGCCATTTTCAAAATGACCTATGCTGATTTAGAAAAACAACGAAATGAATTACTTATCGGGCAAGATCGAACTGATATTGAGATTTTTATTAAGCAAATTGAATTGCAATTAAAGACAAATCGTAAAAATAAATTAATTACCCTTTTCGAAGAAGTTTTGGTTTCCAATGATATTGACCTTAAACAATTTATCGATCAAGGCCGGATAAATAATATCCGTTGGATTTACGAGCGTCTCCTCGACATCTTCGGAGAAACTAAAAAACCCTATTTGTTAGATTGTGCCATTATGTTTATGGGACTTCTACGTGACAACATCAAGTTTTTCCATATCGCACATGATACAAATGCGAATATCGGACAAGTCGTCCGTTATAGTGTGAGGCGCTTGGTAAATTTGGTAGATGAATTGGCGGAAACAGATGAACAATTAATTCAGCCTGAGCAGTTAGAAAGCTGGCTTCCTGATTGTAGGAAGCCAGATCAAATATTCCAGAAAAAACTCCACCATTCTATCTATATGATGAAAAATTTACTACGTCATAACGAGGAACAGTCGAAATACATGGAATTGTTAGACTTTATTGAAGAAGAACTATTAGACTCGAAGAGCCCACGGAAATTTCTGATTGAAAGTGCTCTTCTTTCGCTGAAGGCTGTTGATGGATCGGTCTGGGAAAAAGAATGGGAACCCTTAGAGAAATTAGTCGAGGATTTTTTCAAGTCAGAAGATGAAAAATAAGAAAAATGACCCCTAATGCAAGTGGATTAGGGGTTTTTTAGTTCTGATAATGTATGTATTAGTTGAAAAATGCCTTCTGAATCTCCCAAATAAAATAATTACTTGAGAATTGTCTGACCTCTACAACTGCATCTTCACCATTTTTAGAAAAGATTAAACCGGAGCCCATTTGTTCTTGATACTTCCATCCTTTAGAGTTCATAAATTCTTTAACTACTTCATATCGATTATTGTCTGAATTTATTGATAGGTACCTATTTCGTTTTTCTGTTTTGGCAAACTGCACATATTCAGTATCAGAAAATTCCAGTTTCAAGGCAGATACAATCAAGGGTATTGGATTGCCCTCCTGAAAAAGTGCCGAACCAAAATTACTTACAATCAAACATGCCCCTAATACAAATACGGTAATCAGTGTAATCGTTATTTTCTTTATATGATCCATCCGTTCGCTCTCCTTAAAAAAAACAATACCTATTAATAAGACGGAACAGAGATGATTTTTGTTTCAAAATGGAAATTTTTTCTCAAAACTCTCTTCAAATCTGAAGCAAGTAGGATCTCCGGGTTATTCGTTTTTCAAAAAGGTACTTGGCATAACCACAGCGACGACTTCTCCACGGGCACAAAGAGTGTCATTCGCATATACTTCTGTCTCAACCTTAAATTTTTTCGGATGAATTTCCTGTACAGTTCCAATTGCTTTTAGAGCTACACCATTTGGTGTTGGCTTAAGGAAATTCACATTTAAAGAAGCTGTGACAAATCGAGGTGGTTCTACTCCCTCTCCTGGTTCATGTCCATTTTTCCGATGGAGTGCTAGAGCTGCCGACCCGGTTCCGTGGCAATCGATTAATGATGCCACAAGCCCGCCATAAACAAAGCCTGGAAGTGCAAGATGCTCTGGTTTAGGTGAATAAATCGTTATGGTCTGCTCCTCTTTCCAGCCAGTCCGAAAATGGTGACCCGCATTATTTAAGTGGCCACATCCATAGCACCAGGCAAAATCATCAGGATACTCATCTTGAATTGCTTTCATTACCGTTTCCTCCAATTACATTACCCCCTTTTTCTGAAAAGTATATCATACTTCTGAGAGGAGCGAGGCATTTGTTGACTTAATTTTCAAATAATATAAAATAATATTTAGTAAGACGAAAGATTGGATGGAGGAGATTGAGAATGACAAAAACAGTTGAAAAACGGCTTACTCGCTCTGAAATACCAGAGCACTTGACATGGAACCTAGTTGATTTATTTCCATCTGAACAGGCTTGGGAAGCTGAATTAGAGGTAATTGAACAAGAAATAGTTCAGGTTGATAGATTTAAAGGAACATTACATACTAGTTCGAGGGTTCTGTTAGATTGCTTATTGGCCCAAGAACAGCTATCGATGAGAATTATTAAAGCCTGGACATATGCGAATTTGAAACAATCCGCCGATGGTTCTGACCCAGTTAACCAAGCAAATTCAGCAAAATTATCAGCATTGCGTACAAAAAGTATCGCTGCATTATCATTTATCAACTCTGAGATTCTTGCTTTTGAGGATGGAGTGGTTGAAAAGTTCCTTCAGGAAGAACCTGAACTTGAGGCTTTCCGGAAAAACTTGATCGAACTTCTTGAATCCAAAAAACATAAGCTTACTGCGCAAACGGAAGAAGCACTAGCTGCTTTGGGTGAACTTCAAGGAGCGCCCTATCAAATCTATCAAATGACTAAGTTAGCTGATATGGAATTTGCACCAATCCTGGATACAGATGGAAATGAGCTTCCGGTTTCATTTGCCTTATTTGAGAATCGTTACGAATTTTCACCTGATACTGTTGTCCGCAGGAAGGCTTACGACTCCTTCGTTTCAACTTTAAAGCGATACAGAAACACAATCGCTGCATCATATGCAACAGAAGTCAATAAACAAAAAACCCTCGCCCGCTTACGCAACTATGAGTCTGTAACACATATGCTTCTTGAACCGCAGCAGGTAACGGTAGAAATGTATAACAATCAGATTGACATTATCTATAAAGAATTGGCACCCTATATGCGCCGCTACGCCCAATTAAAACAAAAGGTTTTAGGGTTGGATCAAATGCTTTTTTGCGATCTAAAAGCACCATTGGATCCGGATTTCAATCCGAAAACAACATATGAAGAAGCGAGTCAGGTAATCTTGGAATCTCTAAAAGTAATGGGACCTGAATACTGCGATATTATCGAAAGAGGTTTTAAGGAAAGATGGGTTGATCTATCCGATAATATTGGAAAATCAACCGGTGCCTTCTGCTCCAGCCCTTACGGTGCCCACCCATACATTCTGATTACATGGCAGAACAATATGCGCGGCTGCTTCACCTTGGCACATGAATTTGGCCATGCGGGACATTTCTATTTAGCTAATAAAAATCAAAGAATCATGAATGTTCGTCCGTCGATGTATTTCGTCGAAGCCCCTTCCACGATGAATGAAATGTTATTGGGTCAGCATTTGCTTGCCGGAACGGAAGATAAACAGATGCGTCGCTGGGTAATCCTGCAGCTCCTAGGAACCTATTATCATAACTTTGTTACTCATTTGCTTGAAGCCGAATATCAACGTAGAGTTTACGCTCTCGCCGAAGCTGGCAAAGCCCTTACAGCCAAAACATTAACCGAACTTACTGGAGAAGTTCTTGCTGAATTCTGGGGAGACACGGTTGAAATTGATGAAGGTGCCAGCCTGACTTGGATGCGCCAGCCGCACTATTATATGGGCTTATACCCGTACACCTACTCTGCCGGTTTAACGGCATCGACAGCTGTTGCGCAAATGATTCAGGAAGAAGGCCAGCCAGCCGTAGATAGATGGCTTGATGTGCTTCGTGCTGGCGGAACGATGAAGCCGCTTGAACTATTAAAGCACGCAGGCGTGGATATGTCGACTTCAGACCCAATCCGTAAGGCAGTTGCCTATGTTGGCTCACTGATTGATGAATTGGAACAATCATATCAATAAATAATATTTTTAGGTATTAGGCACCAATGGTGCCTGATACCTTTTTCTATGGAAAAGGGGCGGAGCGCCGCACAAATGAATCACTTTAACCAGTTAAAGTGAAATACCCATTTCACTAGACGAAAGATGTGAAGTCTAGCTCTGCTCTCACCGCCTTTATTAGGTGACTACGGCTTGTTCTCTAAATTTATTTCCATGGTTGGGTTGGGAGTTGAGGCTCATGATAGTTTTTTATGAAACTTTTCCATTTCCTTATCCGTATTATTACAGACCAAAACGAAAACATGATTGAGAGGGGCAAATTATGGGGAACATTTTTATATTCTCATTAATTATTGGAATCGCTTCAGCACTTGTTCTAATACCGATATATTGGAATGATCATTCAAGTAAGAAAAATGGCAAACAGCTAAAAATGGGAGCATTCATAACTGGGATTGTCATAGTAATGCTACTAGTATCTGCCTTCTATTATTTTAGTAATTTTGACAGAAATCTATCTTCTTTATGGCCGTTTGCAATTATCCTTACAGCCGGGGGAGCAGTATTTGCTAGAGGAAAGGAAAGAAAATTCAAAGCACTTCTCTTCATTGGAAGTCTTTTTTTAGGAGTTTACTTCCTAACCGCCTTTATTTTTAATGCTAATGAAAAATATGATCAGGCAAAAATGACGGATAAGGTAGAAATTAAGATTTTTGATGAAAAAGAAACACCTGCCAGTGTTCCACCACAATTTGCCCGCAACAAAATGAAAAAGGCATTTGGCCAAGTTCCCAATACTAGCTTCTATGAACTCGGGAATCTCCAAATTCAAAAGATAAATGGAGAATATGTTTATATTGCTCCTGTAGAGTTCTCGGGATTTTTCAAATGGTGGAATGGAAATGAGACTCCAGGCTATTTTTCTTTGAGCGCAACCGACTCTTCTGCTAATCCAAAATTTATTAAGTCAACAATGGTTTACACACCTTCTGCATATTTTAATAAAAATATTGAGCGTCATATTCGTATGAAATTTCCGAAGAAAATTTTTTATGGGGATGTACAGTTAGAAATAGATGAGAATGGAAAACCATATTATATCCGTTCCTATGGTGATTTTATTTCTGCACGGAATGGATTTTCGGCTAAAGGTATCGTTCTCGTTGATGCTAATACAGGTGTGACAAAGGAATATTCTTTATCTGCTATACCTGATTTTATTGATGGTGCCGTCTCACCTGAAGCGGTTAGCTTGAAAAACAGCTATTTCGGAAACTACATCCATGGCTTTTGGAATAGCAAATTTGGTAAATCCGACGTGAAGCTCCCTTCAGATGAAGGAACAGAGGCAAATGTAAGTCCGATTTTTGATGAAAACGGAGTCATGTACTATTTTACCGACTTCACTAGTCCTAAAAAAAATGTGGACTCGATGCTCGGATATTCCCTGACAAACGCAAGAACCGGAAAAGCGACTTACTATACCGGAAATCCTAGCGAATCCTACATGGATTCACAAGGTGCCTTGCAGATTATCGAAAAGAAATTTATTGAAAAGAAATGGCATGGAAAGATGTCGATTCTTTATAACTTTTACGGGGAGGCAAGCTGGCTGACACCGGTTCTTGATTCCAATGGCTTCTTACAAAATTACTTTATCGTCTCTGCGGCGAATCCAGAAATATCAGTGTATGGCATAACCCCAAATGAAGCGTTAAGACAATACAAAACGGCCCTGCAGCGTGGCCGAGGGACTGTCGACGGCAGCTCAAAAGCTGAGGAAAAGGAAATTTCAGGTACGGTATTGCGCGTCTATAAAGAAAAATCTGGTGATTTTACTGTTGTCTCCTTTTTCCTTGACAACCACAAGAACTATATTATCTCTTCAGAAAAAGAACCAATGGTTATCTATTTAAAGGAAGGAGATAAAGTAACCCTAAGCTATTTGGAAACAGGCGAAGACTTCCAGCCAGCGAAAAAGGTAAAAATCGAAAATTTCGAATAAAAAAGATAGGGTGTCAGGCACCATGTGAATTTTTCACATGGTGCCTGACACCCTAAATTATTCATTGAACTCTTTGAATTCTATTCTGAAGGCTATAGGTAAATGTTTTTTGCTGTGATGAGAGAAAATTGAGGAATGCTTCTAGGTCAGCTTGCCCTATTTCTTTGTTTTTCGCTTGGGTAAATACGGTAAATCCATCTCCTCCTCCAGAAAGGAAGATATTCACTGTTACCGAATAGGCTTTATTCGGGTCAATCTCTGAGCCATCAGGCAATTTGATGTTCAAGACCTTATCTCCCGGAGCTTTATTCGGATCCCACGTATAGCTGAAACCGGAAATTTGCAGCATTTGCGTCTTTTCTCCCCATTGCTGGTTCAGTACATCTCGAATTTGTTTACCTGTCATTGTCATTTTGACTAATTCATTATTAAAAGGTTGAACGGTATAGGCTTCACCCCAAGTTATATCACCAGCATCAATATCTGCTCTTATTCCGCCAGGGTTTGTCAACGCAAAATCTGTATTCATTTGCTTTCTTTGTGCATCCGCAATGAGGTCGCCCATTACAGATTTCTCCACTTTCATTTTGATTCGCTGTTAACTCTACCGTTGTCGATCCAATCACCCTGTTTATTATGGGGTCAACCTTCACTTCGTAACCTTCAATCTGCCGTTTTATTTCCTTGTCCGGTTCTATACCTTCCTGAAAGGTTGTCACAATTTCAGCCTGTTTTGAGACAATATCCTTTGTTTTTGGATCAATCTCAACATTTACATCAGCAAAGGCCGTTCCATAGGAATAGGCTTGGACAACTAATTTATTATTAATCATGGCATTCATATAGGCATGATTATGGCTGCCAAAAATAATATCCACTTCATCGTCCACCCGGTTCGCAATATTAACCAGCTGTCCTATCGGTTTTTCTCCATTTGAACCTGAAGTCCCGGGATTATGGGCTAAAACAACAATGGATTTAACACCTTGTTTTTTCAATTCGGCCACGTTCCGATTAATGGCCTCCACTTCATCAGTGAACTTTATTCCAACCACACCTCTTTGTACCACTAACCTAGGTGTTTCTGTAGTCACCACTCCGATAAAACCAATCGGCATTCCATTTACTTTGATTACTTTATAGGGAGGTAAAATGGTTTTTCCCGTTTTTCCATTAATCACATTCGCGACGATCCAAGGGAATATGGATCCTTTCCAGTTTCCTGTATTTGGATGTGTCCCCCCATGTATGAGGCGGAGAAGTTCACTGACACCTTCGTCAAACTCATGATTACCAGCTGTCCCAATAGTGAAACCCATCTTGTTCAGAAATTCGATTGTTGGCTCATCTTGTAAAAGTGCTGAAACTGGCGGACTTGCACCTACCATATCCCCGACTTGGACAAGAAGTGTATTCTTATTCTCTGCTTCCCTTTGTTTTAAATATGCAGCTAAATAGTCTACCCGGCCAACCGGTTTTCCATTTACTTTTCGAGTTACATTCAATTGGCCATGGAGGTCATTTATCCCTAAAAGCTTTACCTGTTTATACAGCTGATTCGGGGCAGGCGGTTTTACCTTTTTCTGCTTTACTTCCGGGCGGTGGGGTACAAAGTCGTGGTATTCTTTTGATAAACCAAAATCAACCTTTGGCGGCTTCTGTCTGCTTACTTGTACACTCTCCTTTTGAGATGTCAGTCTAATATTCCTGACTTGACTTTGATTCGAATCGTTAAAAAAACGAGCTGAAACACATCCATTTTCCACCCCTTCCATTAAGGAGAGGAAAGTGAAAGAAATTATTATCCTATATACCCACTTCATGCTTTTCCTCCTCCAATTTTGTAACCAAGCCATAGCTATTTTTTGCTATGAGAAAGAGGAATATTCATCTTTAAAGAACTGAAAAAGTTTTTCATTACACGCTTCGCAGAGAATTAACAAAAGGCTAAATCCGAACAGTTACCTGCTTTGGATTCAGCCTCTAAAATCAATTCCCTTTTTTTACTATTTTTGATAAACTAAGGATGTCCTTACCTCAATTTTTAACGTCCCATTTCCATATATAGTTTTTATTAAAAATGGGACTCCTGTCGTGTTTTTAAACTGAAAGTCCGGTCCCCCATAGGAGACTGTTGCATCCCTTCCTGGAGACACATAGCCGACAGACAAGGAATGATGATGCTTTTCAACATAACTAACGCTGAGCTGATCAACGGCATTAAACAATGTCGAAGAAGTCTGGCAAATTCCTCCGCCAACTCCATCGACTAATTTCTTATTGACAATTTCTTTCGCAATTTGATATCCATGAGCGGAATCACTAGGTCCCACAGTTGAATTAAATGAAAAAACATCCCCGGTTCCGACAATGATATTATTTATTGCTTGTGCTGACAGTTCGATATTTTTCGACCTGCCCACAACCGCGCTATTAAATCTGGTGGTAAAGGAAGCGATGGCCACCTCTCCTAAATGATCGATATCCTCCTGATTATAACCACTTTCTGTCATATACAAAGGCAGTTCAATATCTCCACCCACTGGCGATGCCTCCATCACCTTTTCAACCAACTCAGATTCCTCTAAAATAATTTTGGGCTTTCCTTTAATGATCTGGCCATTTGCATCTATTTTATCTAGAATCATCCGTTGGTCAAATCCAGGTCTTTGATCAGTCCCCCGCGCAAGCCCCTTTGCCCACTTTTCAATTTCCTTTTTATAGGTTTCATTATCAGTTCCAAACCCCATATCCACTGGAAGAAAAAATTTTATAATATCCTTTGTTTTTGGGTCTAACACATGAATCACTATTGGCTTTGGTTCCTCTTCCTTCTTGGGCTCTTCTAGTGGCTGTTTATCGGGCTTCTTCTGAGGTTTAGTTACATTTCCTTCAAATATCTTATCCTTTGCAGTCTTTTCCGTACACCCTGCCACACCTATTAAACTACAAATGAATAAAATAGAAAAAACCCATGTCCGCTTCACCATTTTTCCCAACTTCTCCTCTTATTCTATATTCAATGATGCAATAATAAAGAATACTTATGAGAAAATACTCCCACTCACATATCCTATTCAAACCGGCATGTCAACATTACTAATGTTTCTTATTGAAAAATAAGAACTTATTCCTGTTGTGGTGTTAATTTATTGTAAATACTATGTATTACTGGAAAATTAGTTCTCAACCTATCCCTTTTTCCAGTAATATTTAATGAATCATGGACAGCGGGAAAAAGATTTCTTCACGCCTAGCAGTATCGAGTAAGATTGTTACGTAAACACAGAGACCTAACTCAATCAGCCTGTTGCGTAATTCTTTATTTTCGACATACATCTACATAAACTGAATTGAGCCAAGCAACGAGGACATTAATATGTTATAATAAAACTATCATTTTAATTTTTATATGAATGTTGTAATCCACATGTTCAACTTGGATACTGAAATAAAATGTATAAAGGAGTTTATTCATGACAAATTCAATCGAAACAGTTTATTTCTTAGAAAATCCTGAGAAGAATATTGTTAAATTTGCAACGGGTACCCAGCTGCGCTATGAGGATATTATTAAAGAGGTTTTTGGTGTAGCTAGTATCAATGATTTACAAATGATGATTCAATATAACAAGGGTTTTCAGAATAGCATTTGTAAAAGCCACGGGATTAGCGAAAAGAAGATTACTCTTGATAAAATAATTCGGGTCGCATCTAAAATGGATATGATTCGATTAAAAAAAGACTTAATTGATAACAAAAGAAATAATATAGATGACTTGCCTATCGAAGCAAACATCCCTATTACCTGCCCTTTTGATTCCATCATTAAACTGCAAGAAGGTATATTCCAATGGGATGACAATAATTTTTCCTACAACTCGGTAAATTCTGGTGCCTAACGCCTTTGTGGTTATAACAATCAACCTATAAAGGCAAGGTGCCTTTTTTATATTAGAAAGAAGATATAAAAAACCGCTAGAGATTATTTTCTAGCGGTTTTTTAGTGTCATCGTTTTCCGTAACCAGATGCTAATTGGTAATATTATTTTCGTCTTTTATTCTTCTTTGTCATTCTTCCTAATAAGAATGCTCCTGCTGCAACTCCAATGACAGTGTTCGTTTTTTTATTAAATACTTGCTTAGCTACTAAATTTAAGTTTTGCGGTCTTTCTGCTAGACGTCTCATGAAATAACCATACCAATCATTTCCAAAAGGAACATAAGTACAGAAATTGTAACCTTCACTAGCTAGTTTTAATTGAAGCTCTTTTCTAAAACCATAAAGCATTTGAAATTCGAATTTTTCATTTGGAATGTTGTTCTTTTTAACAAACTCTTTCAAATGGCTGATAATTTTATGATCATGTGTGGCAATCGATGTGAATTTCCCGTTTAACAGATGCCATTCAGTAATCTTAATAAAGTTAGCATCAATATCCTTTTTGTCTGGGTAGGCAATTTCTTCAGACTCTTTATAGGCACCTTTTACAATACGGATGCGGAAATTTTTATATTTTTCGAGATATTCTTTTGCTTCACGGAAATAGGACTGAATTACGGTTCCGACATTATCAAATTCCAATGAAAGATCGTCTAATAGATCAAAAGTTGGCTCCAGGTGGCTGAAGTCCTCCATATCGATATTAACAAAAATACCATAACTGTCAGCTCTATCAACAATTTCTTTTACGTTGTTCAAACAAAAAGTATAATCAATATCCAGCCCTACTTGTGTCGGCTTTAAGGAAATATGTGCATCCACTTGATTCGCATGAATCGCTTCAATCACCTTAAGAATTTGTTCTTTAGCTGCTACTGCTTCTTCTTCTTTGAAAACAAATTCTCCTAAATTATCGACGGTACAAGAGATTCCCTGGGAATTTAGCTCTTTAATACTTTTGATGGCTTCTTCTATATTGGTTCCGGCTACGACAGATTGCGCCCCCAATTTTAAACCATACTTTTTAGCTGTACTATTAAGTAATTGATTTTGGGATAAGCCCATGAAAAAATCTTTCAACATAGCGATTTCTCCTTGCGATTAAATTTACAATATTATTATAGCATACGCTTTCAATAAAAATTATTTTGCGAATATTTCCAATATAAAATATTAAAAAAAGTGGAGTTAGGCACTATTTTGTTAATTATATGGATAATATATAGTTAATTAGATATTTAGGGAGCCTCTGCCTTTTATGGAAAACTATACGAATAATAATACTGCAAGACGATATAAAGCTCAGGTGAGCATTCTCGGCACCACTCAATTACATCTTAGGAATCCTTATATTATTGGTTGGTGGTCTGCTGCATTTCCAGGATTTGGCCATCTTCTTTTATCAAAATATATTCGCGGATTTGTCCTTTTTATTTGGGAGGTCGTTATTAACCTCCAGGCACATGTGAACCAAGCAATGATTTACTCTTTTCAGGGGAAAATCGACATGGCTAAAGAAGTTTTGGATACAAGGTGGTTATTAATTTATATCCCTGTATATCTTTTTGGCATATGGGATAGTTACCGTACTACTGTTGATATGAATCAGGTGTATCTATTAGCAAAACGAGAGAACCATCGATATAATACCTTCAGTCTAGGTGCGATGGAAATTAACTACTTAGATAAGCGAAAACCGAGTACTTCAGTTATTTGGACTTTATTTATGCCGGGTTTGGGTCAACTCTATAACCATAGAATTATTACCGCACTATTTATCATCGTATGGTCTGTTATCTTTTTCTACAAATCCTGTGTACTTGAAGCAGTTTCTATGCTTTTTTTAGGGCAGGTTCACCAAGCCACTAATGTTTTAAATGCTGAGTGGCTGCTTTTTTTACCCTCTATTCATATCTTTTCCATTTATGACTCGTTGGTTACTACAGTCGAAAATAATAAGCTTTTTGAAGATGAACTGCGAAATTTTTTGAAAATGAATTATCAACATGCTAGTTTCGTCATTCAAAAAGGGAAAAAAGTGATGTGATCAAATGCAGATATTCTCAACCTTTGAAGACACTGGATATTTAGAATTAGCCATTTCTTTATTAGAAGAAAAAGGGATAAATAAGAAAAATATTTTTGCCGTTCCACTTGATAATCGCCAAGCAGACAGAAAAATCTTTGATACACTCCATCGTTCGGATGGAATTTCTCTCGTGGATCTTGCGATGGCATTAGCCACCGCATTTTCCGTTATTTGTGCCAGCATCGGCTTCATTTTATCTTGGGGTCCTATATATTGGGGGTTAATTGGTGCTTCAATCGGATTTGTTTTAGGATTAGCTATCAAACTTTTTATCATAAAAGTAGTTAAAAAGCAACATAACCAATTACATGGTCAAAAGAGTGAAGTCATCTTAATTATTGACTGCGATGAAACAAAAGCAGAATTCATCGAGGAAATCCTTTGGGATCACCTGGCAATAGGGGTAGCAAAGATTGTCAACAAATAACAGGAATAACAAGGTGTCAGGCACCAATAGAGCCTGACACCTTGTTATTCATTTACTTTTCCTTTTTCCGCAAAATCCTCCTTTGTCCCAAAAACCATTTTCAGAGCAGCCGATACAAGAGAAACCCGCTGCAATACAACGGTCATAACCAATCGATTCGCAAGCATTAAAGGCTGTGGGACCTTTACATCCTAATTTAAACAAGCAATAACCTTTCCGGGCTCCCTCATCGTCGTATGACTCAGCAAATAATTTTTGATCAAAAAAGGCTTTACGGTGACAGGTCATATGGACGGTTTTCTGATAAAATGCTTTTGGACGCAACTTTTTATCAAGCTCAGGCAGTTCTCCATGAAAATGGACATGTAAAAGTGTCCCAATAATGACCTCTGGTATGGGCGGACATCCTGGGACTAACGCTACAGGTACATCTTCTGGAAGAACAGCCCTGATATCTACTGCATTTGTTGGATTAACACCTGCGGCAGGAATTCCACCCCAAGCAGAACAGCTTCCAAAAGCAATTACAGCTTTTGCATTTTTGGCAGCCTCGCTGATTTCATCGCGGACGGATTTACCTGCAATCATTAGGAATTCATCACTTCCGGGTATACCTCCCTCAACCGCAAGTACATATTCCCCCTGATACTTTGCAAAAATCGACTCCTTATGTTCTTCAGCTTGGTACCCACTTGCCACTGAGAGAAGTTCACTATACTCTAAGGAGATAAAATTTAGAATCGTATCCAATGTTGTTGGTTCAAAGGAACGGGTAAAAGCTTCTTTACAGCCTGTACAATCGAGAGCGCTTATCCAAATAACAGGAAGACGTTTGTCCGTTTTATCGAGCATATCTTCTGTAACGTTGATTGCTTCTAACCAATTGTATGTAGACATAGTTTTAATCTCCTTCATCGGGAATGTCTTTTTCGGATATATTGTTCAGCATTTCACAAATAGGCATTTATGCCAATCTCTTGTCCATGTTTCAAGTACCCATATCTGAAGTGTATTACTTAAATTAAGCTTTTGTCCATGTGTTTTAAAAACGTTTAAAAAATGTTCTTTAAACTGTTTTTAGCGTGTAAATGTAGAAATTAAGATGGTGTAAAAGGAAAAGAAAAGTATTTTGTCATTAATTAATGTTTACATCCAGGTGTGTTAAGGAGTTTATTAAATCATCCTTTCACAGTTTTCTTAATCCACTGCTTCCATCTTCCCTACTCGTTGCTTCAATTTTTATTTATTCTTCTATTAAGCTATCCATTTCGTGGGCTTAAACAAAACATTTGGTATGAGGACAGACTCTCATTGAATATTTTTAACTATGGCTAAATTCACTTAAAAAACATATAAAAAAATCTTCAAATGCAAAGGGGGGGCCAATTACAATTATGGGGATAGCCCACTATCTTGATCCCATTGAGATAGCGTTAGACAAAGGAATGGCAGCCAAAGAAGTCGTTTGCTCTATTACAACAGGATTTCGATCGATTCCATCCTTACGAAATGCACCAGGCCTTAATCCCTACCATGCTACTGTTGCGGATATAGGCTACGGATTTGATGCAGTACGCGGAACGATTCAACGGCTCCGTAATGGCGAATCCATTTCTCTTGTAAAAGAAATGCTTGTATTTGACCTTGATACACTGCGAATTAGTGAACAACAACTAAAACCAAATTTTTACCTAGTTGCAAAAGAGGCAGATGCAAAAACCCTCTATTTGATTAACACAAGTCAGAACCTCCACCAGGAAATGGCTGATAGGATCAACGAAGCCATCAAATATGGTAAGGTCTTCCTTGGAGCTGAATGGGTAACGATACTTAACCGGGTCCAAACCGTGCAAGCAATCCCTCGTCTATAGTAAATTTTAGGAAAGGGAGTGAATCACTATGCCGCAAATGAGTGAAGCTGAACAACAGCATTTGTTAGATTGGTGGACAGCCACGAAGTCTGGTACATTAGTGGTTCAACGGTTAGTTTCATTAATAACAGAACTGAGGTTACACCCTGAATCAAGTCGTGCTGATGGGATGATCCTATTTTATCGGGCTGCGTCAGAGATATCATACGGTTATGCAGGGATGCGGGGGTGTATCCGTCGAGCCTTTACAAATGAATATTCTGACTTTCTCAGGAACAATATGGTGAGGTGCCACGGCTTTGCCCAGAAATTTTCTGTTGATACGAAGGTACTCCTTGAACGTGTCGCCAAACAAATAACTGGACAAAACGCGTTACAATTAGTAGACCGTATTCGCGAGACATTAATCGAAAATGACGTACAGTTAAAGGAAATCGAGGAAAAAGCTAATTTTTTTTTTGGGAAAGATACCTTCCTTTCCATGCAAAAGAAGGTAATGCAATCTATCACACTACCAAATAAATAGTAGTGAAAAAAGGCTACCAAGTAGTCCTTGGCAGCCTAGAGCTTGAAATAAAAGTAATTATTTTGATCTTCTATTACGATTTCGCAAGAAGGTAGGGATTTCCAGAGAATTATCTGGCTGTTCCGAATCGCGGGCAGTCAAACCCATCAACCCTTTTGGCTTGTTCCATTGCAGACTATTATCAGACACCTGTTCCTCCAACGCTTGCCGCTGCCGGCCATAATGAACACTTGGTTCCCCAGAAATAATCCTTTCACGACTTGAGTTAGCTTGTGAGTTTGGACTTGACTTTCCTTCCCTTGAAGAAGGAGAAGATGAACTTTCCTTGTCTGTGAAGCCAGTGGCAATGACTGTAATCATAATTTCATCTTTTAAGCTTTCGTTAATAATGGAACCGAAAATCATGTTTAAATCCTTGTCTGCAGCAGATGCCACAATATCTGCTGCCTCTTGTACTTCAAACAGACTTAAATTGCTGCCGCCTGTAATATTCATTAACACCCCTTGAGCTCCGTCAATGGAGGTTTCAAGTAATGGACTAGAAATAGCTCTTTTGGCTGCCTCAACTGCACGTCTTTCACCCTTTGCGACCCCAATTCCCATTAAGGCAGTCCCTTGATTAGACATGATTGTTTTCACATCGGCAAAATCAAGGTTGATTAATCCTGGGATAGCAATTAGATCAGAGATGCCCTGTACTCCCTGACGAAGAACATTATCCGCTTCGCGAAATGCCTCTATCATAGGTGTTTTTTTATCAACAATCTGCAATAGACGATCATTAGGAACAATAATTAAGGTGTCGACCGCTTCCCTCATACACTCAATTCCGCTCGCTGCATTAACCCTGCGCTTATGCCCTTCAAATCCGAACGGGCGAGTAACAACACCAATCGTGAGTGCTCCCAACTTGCGAGAAATTTCTGCAATCGCAGGTGCTGCCCCTGTACCCGTACCGCCACCCATTCCAGCTGTAACAAAGACCATGTCTGCTCCTTTTAGTACTTCTTCAATCTGCCTTTTGCTCTCTTCCACTGCCTTCCTGCCTATTTCTGGATCGGCACCTGCTCCTAAACCTCTTGTTAATGTTGCCCCAATTTGCATCTTAATCGCTGCTTTTGATAGATTAAGTGCTTGGGCGTCGGTATTCACCGCAATAAATTCCACACCTTGAACTCCGCCTTCAATCATTCGGTTTACCGCATTATTCCCACCACCGCCAACACCGATTACCTTAATTTTAGCTACTTGATCTATGTCCATGTCAATTTCCCACATTTAATATCCCTCCTAAAGTCCGGTCACTATATTAAAACCCAATGACTTTTTCAAAATTAATAGTTTTACATAAAACACCTTTATCTAAATATTTTACCAATATAATAGAGTTTTTTATATAGTACTCTTGACATTCCTTTAAAAAAAATGCCAAGGAAGCTCCATCTAGCTAGTTGGATTTTTCCTGGCATTTCATTTCAAATTAATCCTCTGACTTCTTAATTTCCATATAAATGGAGCGATCGCTGGTTATTCCGAAGCTAATGGTTTTCTCTTCGCCCGCTGATACATCAGCCCAAAATTCGATATGATTTGTGTCAACTTCTTTAAATTCATCTGTTGACTCCTCAATCTTCCAAAACCTCTCACTGATATAATGGTTAATCTTAATCAGTGCGTTTTCACTTTTTCTGTTTTTCAAAATGTACTCATACTTCTCATATTCATAGTTTTTCATTTTATAGCGTTTAAGGATTTTGCTTTCACAAACAATATCGAAGGCATTTCCAATATATAATGAGACTTTTTCATCCTTCGCTGTGTGGGAAATGCGATCTTCGCCGATAAATTCGGTGTTGTTCTCATCTGTATCCTCTTGGTAGACTTTAATTTTTCCTTTAGGTAAGGGAATTCCCATATGATTAGCCACTGAATTCTTGATTTCGAGCATTACTTTTGGATGATCACTGTAAGAATCAAACTCATAATAACGTTTGAACACTCCATTTTCAACTTCGATAAACTTAATTTGCTTTTCCTGATTATCTTTTAAAGTAGTAGTTCCTCTTAACGTATAAATATGGTAGTCTGCAAAGGACTTTTCCTCAAAGTTTTCTTCCATCCTAGTGCGGCTATAAAGAACTGGTTCAATATCGTCATCTGCAACCTCTTCAACTCGGTTCACATCCCCTGCCAATACTTTCAACTTTGCTTCATGAAAAGCAGTCCCAGAATTATTTTCAATCTTTATCCAGCCAGCTAGGTCAAAGGTGTCATTTTTGAGGTTAAGCACATAATTCGATTCCCAGCTCATTCCTTTTGTTAAATATGAAACATTGATTGTTTTCGTATTTGAAGCTGCTACTTTCCATACTAGTGCAGGCTTAACAATTAATTCATCTGGGAGCTTTGGTAAAATAATCTCACCTGATGGGTCTAAAACAATCTCCTTTGTCGCTGCATTTTCTAAAACGATACCGCCACTTACACTTAGCAAGCGGTACTCTGTTTTCTCATTGGTCTTCAAATCCTGTAAAAAGACAGTCCGGTCAATATACTTTTCCATCAACTTGAACTTATCGACTAAATCAAAATCATAATTCAACTCTTTCACTTCAACACCAGACACAATGATGGAATCGGTTTCAATTTTTTTCGCAACATCTAAATAATGAACAATGGTCTCATTCTCCTGTGGTAGGAATTCTCTCGTTTCTTTCACAACAGCAAAGTTGTCATTATAAATCGTTATTGATAGGTTTTGAGTATTGGATAATGAAGATTTGTAAACCATTTTTATACCTCCATTTAATTGGATTTAGAATAAACAATTAAAAGCCCGTCCCTTGGAAATCTACCATTTCAAAAAATTTACTATTTTGATAAAAATTTTACCATATTTTTCATAGACATGAGGTGGTATTTTTGTACGGACATAAAAAAAAGCCCTCAGCAATTCGAGGACTTCTTTCGAAAACAATATCGTCACAAAATAGAAAATAGTGTCAGGCACCACACATTAATTCTCTACCAATTTCGATCCTATATTTTTCACAGAAGGTTTGGAAGGTGTACCTCCAATTGGATCTTCTGCTTGTTTTGCCCGTTTGATAAAGAAGGCAAGAGCTAGCGCAACGCCTGCAATAAAGGTAGCAATGAGGAAGGAATAGTTGATTCCATTTAACATTGCCTGTGCCATAATCTGCTGCTTCATTTCAGCAGGTGAAACAGAAGTAGTTGGATGCAGTGCCATTTGTTTCATCGCTGCCGCTCCAAGTTCTTTTGCCTGCGATGCTGTACGATTGGTCATAATTGTAACCAATAAAGCTGTTCCAATTGCACCCGAAACCTGGTTCATTGTATTGTTCATCGCTGTACCATGTGGATAAAAACGTCTTGGAAGCTGGTTTAGCCCATTTGTCGATACAGGCATCATAACCATCGACATTCCAAAACTTCTCACAGAGTATAAAATAATCAGGTGGGTATACGTTGTATGCAGTGTTAATTTGCTAAAGAAATAGGTTGTTACGACCATTATAGCTAAGCCAGTAACGGCTAAAATACGTCCGCCGATCTTGTCAAATAGTTTTCCTGTAACAGGTGACATGAAGGCCATCAAAATTGCTCCAGGCAGCAGCAATAGTCCGGCATCCATTGGTGAAATCCCGCGAAGGGTTTGTACATAAATTGGAAGTAGCAACATACCGGAAAACATCGCCATATTCACAATCATCGAAATGACAGATGATAAAGCAAACATTGGGTATTTATAGATTTTGAAATTAAGCATCGGCTGTTCTTGCTTTATCTGACGCAGGATAAACACGGTCAACGAAATGATTCCAACAATGATTGTCCCATAAACCTCAGGGCTGTCCCAGCCTTTTTTACCGGCAGAACTAAAGCCATATAGAATACCTCCAAAACCGATGCTTGATAAGCTTAATGAAAGTAAATCTAAGCGAATATCCACTTTATCCTTTTTATCTTTCAAGGTGAAGAATCCAATCAATACAACTAAAATGGCAATTGGTGTGACAAAGTGGAAAAGCATTCTCCAGTCGTAGTGTTCAATAATCCAGCCCGATAGCGTTGGACCTATTGCCGGTGCGAACATTAATATTAATCCGAAAACCCCCATGGCTGCTCCCCTTTTTTCGATCGGGAAGCTTACCAACATGACATTCATTAAGACTGGCATCAAGATCGCTGAACCAGAAGCCTGCAACATCCTTCCAGCTAATAAAATAGGAAAAATATGAGCAAACCCCGCAATAATCGTTCCAATTGTAAATAAACTCATCGCCAATAAAAATAGGTGGCGGACAGAAAACTTTTGAATTAAGAATGCGGTTGTTGGAATTAAAATCCCGTTCACCAACATGAAACCTGTGGTCAACCACTGCACGGTTGATGCTTCAATGTTTAAATCCTTCATTATTGAAGGAAGGGCAATATTTAATAATGTATTATTTAAAAATGCAATAAATGCTCCAATCATTAACACCGCAATAACTCCATACGGTGGACGATCAGTCTTTTTAACGGAATGATCCATTTTTGTTCCCCCTTAGACATGTTGTTCATTATCTTTTTCTGTAATCTCGATAGACAATAAAACATATCATATACCTTCAGTTCAAATTTTGCAATCAAAAAATATCGAGTTAATTAAAGGTTTTTTGAAATTTCTATGATAAATCCTATGAAATTTATACTTCAAGTCTAATGAAAAATCATAGGTAAAAATGGGCCTACAAGGCTGCTGCTATTCAGCAAATATTGATATTTGTGGAATTCTCTAAAGGGGCATATAATCATTATTCTTTATCTATAAACAATTTTTTAATCGCTTGATTTACAAAAAGCTAACACGACCCGATATAAATTACTAATTATGTGAACAGAAAAAAGCCCACATGTGAACTGGCTATCTCCAAAGTCTGGACCTAATTTGCCTATTTCATTGCTGACTACGGCAAAGGACATTTCAGATTGACAAATAAAAACGGCTAAGGTCTTATTCGTTCAATTGCTTTTTTCAAATACATAATCAATTGATATAATTTCACTGAAAATATAAAATAGGGGAAAAAGAATAGGAGTAATGAAAGTGAATTCACCGAAAAGCATTATCGAAAAACTAAATTTAAATAAATATCCTCGGAAGTTAATTCTTCAAAAGCCTGAAGAAATGGATGATTTCAATGGAATGGAATATGACTCAACGATCAAAAATGGAAAATATGATCTTATCTTTATTTTTATTTTTGGCCTAGAGGAATTTTCAAACCATTTGCTGTCAGTTATTGAAAAACAATTATTAGAGGAAAATGGATACTTATTCTTTGCCTATCCGAAAAAGAATAATCCTATCTATAAAGAATACATAGATCGTGACAGCTTCTTTCAAGCAGTTCCTATCGATGAGGAAGGTTATATGCTTGAAAGTAACATAAAATTTTCTCGAATGGTAAGTCTAAATGATGTTTTTACTGTGATCGGTTTGAAGTCCGCACCAAAGAAGACGAAAAAAGCGGCCAGCGCCAAAAATAGCCAATGTGTGGATGACTACATTGTCCATATAGATGATATTAAGAACTATTTGAACAAAAACGAGGATTTACTAAGAATCTACACCGAATTAACCTTCGGGTATCAAAAGGATTGGGCACGCTACGTTTACAGTGCCAAAAAGGTTGAAACTCAGGAAAAACGATTACTTGAAATGGAGACCATTTTAGGAGAAGGTTATAAATCCATGGAGTTGTTTAGGCGGCAAAGGAAATAGAATATAACATAGTTATAGTGCCAACAATTATTTAACAAATGGAAAAACACATGGGTTTTCTTACAATTCCCATGTGTTTTCATACTTTTATCATGTTAGAAAAGTAAAAAAAGCAGTCAAAAAATTAGTAGCATCCTCTATTTATGAATTTTTGTTCATTTTTTAAAATACGGCATATATTCTCTGCTGCAAATTCTAAATTGGTTGCACCAGCTTTAAGCGCTTCTTCTAAAGTAGAAACTCCAGGTAAGATTCCAACAATGGCAGTAAATCCGTGATCATATAATGAATCGACACCTTTTCCAATTCTACCAGCAAGCGCGATTACAGGTACTGAATGTTTCTTAGCAATCGTTGCTACTCCAAAAGGTGTCTTTCCAAATAATGTTTGTCCATCAATACTGCCCTCTCCAGTAAAAACATAATCTGCACCCTTTATCTGTTCCTCAAGTCCGGTATATTCGATGACCAGATCGATACCTTTTTTTAGATGAGCATTTAAAAAGGCGGTTAAACCTGCACCCATTCCCCCTGCAGCTCCTCCACCTACCAAATGGGTAATATCTTTGTTCAGGACTTGGTGGATTACGTCAGCAAAATGGGCTAAATTTTGATCTAGTAGTTTCACTACCTCTGGAGTTGCGCCTTTTTGCGGTCCAAATACCGCTGATGCACCGTTTTCACCAATTAATGGATTAGTTACATCACAGGCTACATCCATTTTGATCTTTTTAATTCTTTCATCTAATCCACTCAAATCAATCGTGTGCAATTGATGTAAAGCACCACCGCCGAATGGTAGTTCTTCACCGTTCTTATTTTTAAAGGTGACCCCAAGGGCTTGGAGCATTCCTGTCCCGCCATCATTGGTTGCACTTCCGCCAATTCCAATTAAAATTCGGCTCACACCCTTATCAAGTGCATGTTTGATTAATTCTCCCGTGCCATAAGTTGTTGTCAGTAATGGATTTCGATCCTCTGGTTTGATTAATTCTAGTCCACTTGCACTTGCCATTTCAATAACAGCTGTATGCCCTTCATTTAATAGACCATAGTCTGCAACCACCTTCTCACCTAATGGTCCAAGCACTTCGGTTTTAATAATTTCCCCATTCGTCATACTGACTAATGATTCAACGGTTCCTTCCCCACCATCTGCCATAGGAACAATTACACAATCCGCATCAGGAAAAACTTTCAGTATTCCTTTTTGCATTGCCAGGGCAGCATTTTTCGCCGTCATACTCTCTTTAAATGAATCTGGTGCTAAAACAAACTTCATAGCATTCTGTCCTTTACATGTATTAGAAATTAATAAACCCTTGAAAAGATTAGAGTTACCATCCAGCCATCCTATTGATTACAGATAACACCATTAATTATAATTATTTTTCCAACAATGGTAAATCACGCCTGAATCAGTTTTTTCTATACAAGTTCCTCAATAATAAGGTTTAATAAAAGAGATAAACTATTCACAAAACACATTCATACGAAATGGAGCCAGTGTAAAACCGTGATATTAGTAATTGATAACTATGACTCATTCACGTTCAATTTAGTCCAATACATCCGAAAAATTGGCGAAAAGGTCATTGTAATTCGTAATGATCAGCTCTCGCTAGACGATATAGAGAAGATGCAGCCAGATCATATTCTTATTTCTCCAGGACCAGGTAATCCTGATTCTGCCGGTCTATGCTTAGATGTGGTAAAAACGTATTATCAGAAAATCCCTATTTTAGGTGTCTGCCTCGGACAACAAATTATTGCGCAAGCCTTTGGTGGGATGATAAGAAAAGCATTAAAACCGATGCATGGAAAAGTCTCACTTATTAGACATGATCAAAATTATATTTTTAATGATATACCTACACCCATACAGGTAACCAGATATCATTCATTAATCGTGGATGAAGCTTCCCTTCCTCCATGTCTTGAAATTAGTGCGAGAAGTGAGGATGGTGAAATTATGGCAATCCGACATAAGCAATTTAGAGTTGAAGGAGTTCAATTCCACCCCGAATCCATCTTGACGGAAAAAGGATTACAAATGTTAGAGAATTTTTTTATCAAATCAAAGGTAGATCAGGAGGTATATAAAAAAAATGAAGCAGCAACAGCCTCACCTATCTTTTGAATTTGCCGATTCCAACGGTGAAATAAAGCCGCTTACATTTCAAAATCCAATCAAAGTGATCATTGCGCATACAATCGACGAAGTGATACCGAGCTTTCAACTTGTTCAGGATGCGGTTGATAACGGTTATTATGCTGCAGGATTTATTACATACGAAAGTGCGGCTGCATTCGATTCTGCCTATAGAGTTAAGGAGGGAACTAGCTTACCGCTGTTATGGTTTGGGATTTTTCTAGAGCCAACGCTTCAACCACTTAGCCATACTGGGACGTATTCACTCACAGAATGGAAACCAACCGTAAATATGGATGAGTACAATCAATCGATTTTATCGATTAAACAATCGATTGAAAATGGCGATACATACCAGACAAATTATACGATTCGTCTTAGCTCCGATTTCAAAGGAGACGATATTGCTTTTTTTGAGAAACTGAAAAGAGCACAAGCATCCAATTATTGTGCTTACATCAACACTGGCAATCATAGTATTTTGTCTGCGTCTCCTGAATTGTTTTTTCACTTGGATGGTGACAAAATTACCACTCGACCGATGAAAGGAACAATTAAAAGAGGAAAATCGGTTGCAGATGATGAAGCAAACGCTAAATGGCTTTATCATTCAGAAAAAAATCGCGCTGAAAATCTCATGATTGTGGATCTGCTGCGAAATGACTTAGGCATCATCGCCGAACCTGGTACAGTTAACGTTCCAAAGCTTTTTGAAATTGAACATTATCCTACTGTACATCAAATGACTTCAACGATTACAGCAAAGGTTTCTGCCAATACGAAACTCGTTGATATTTTTAAAGCACTTTTTCCTTGTGGATCCATTACAGGTGCTCCAAAGATTAGTACAATGAACATCATTTCAAACTTAGAAACGTCAGCACGGGAAGTTTATTGTGGGGCGATTGGTTTTATTTCACCAAATAAAGAAGCCATTTTTAATGTACCAATTAGAACCGTATTGATTGAACATCAATCTGGGATAGCCACCTATGGAGTTGGCGGAGGAATTACTTGGGATTCAACTACCGAAGATGAATATCAAGAAATCATGACGAAGGCAAGCTTACTTGAAGAAAACAGACCGGAGTTTCAATTATTGGAAAGTTTATTAGTAGACAGGGGGGAGTTTTTTTTATTACAAGAACATCTTAATCGCCTGAATAAGTCAGCCCAATATTTCGGTTTTTCATATAATTCAGAGGGCGTCAAAAAGGCCTTACTCGAGTTTTCAAGTCAAAATAATATTGGGGAGTTAAAAGTTCGACTCCTTTTGGAAAACGATGGGAACATCACCATAGAAGGAACTCCTAGCAACAAACCGCAGGCTCCTCTGAAGGTAATGCTCGCCGACAAACCAGTAGAAAAAAACAATCCCTTCTTATACCATAAAACCACGAACCGGGATGTATATGCTCAATTTCAAATGTGGAAGCCTTCAGCTGTTTTCGACGTGCTCCTATGGAATGAAGACGGTGAGTTGACTGAATTTACGAATGGAAACGTGGTCTTGGAAATAGATGGATCATTATGGACGCCACCTTTAAATAGTGGCTTATTAGCTGGCACCTTTCGAGAAATGTTACTTAAAAATGGAAAAATTCACGAAAAAACACTAACAGTTGTAGACTTACAAAAAACCACGAAAATCTGGTTTATTAATAGTGTTCGGAAATGGCTGCACGTTCAGTTAATATAGATGGAATATCAGAATACGCGAATTTACTTCTTACCCATGTGATAGACCCAACGAAAGACTATTTTAAGCATAAGATGGTGCCTGACACCCTTCAATAAAATAAGGCACCATCCAGTTTTGAATACGACATTAAATAGATGGAGTAAACATGCAATTGAACAAAAAAATGTGAAAGAAAAACGAAAAGAATTCTATCTTACTCGACTTTTTACCATTGGCTGAATAACCTTTTGTTTTGTGTAGTTGGAATCATTTTTCTTAAAAGCGTGCCAATAAGCCATAGCTATAAATGCTGTACCTCCTACTGCATTTCCTAAAAAGACTGGGATAAAATTGTGAAAATATTCAAACCAAGAAAAATGGCCGGCAAATATGGCAGCAGGGATGACAAACATATTTGCTACTACGTGCTGAAATCCAATCGCAACAAATGCCATTGTTGGAAACCAGATTCCGGTTATTTTCCCTACGATATCGTTTGCACCATAACAAAGCCATACGGCAGCAGCAACCAGCCAATTACAGCCAATACCGGAAATAAAGGCTTGGAGAAAAGACACTTCAAGTTTATGCTGGGCAATACTAATTGTCTTTTCTAAGTAAGGTCCCGTTTCAGTTAATCCAACAAGATGTCCGAAAAAATAGGCAACAAAAATAGCTCCGACGAAGTTACTGACCGTCACAAGAAACCAATTATAGAATACCTGCCCTGTGCTAATCTTATTCGCCATTCTTGCAAGTGGCACGGCCATCATATTCCCAGTCAATAACTCTCCACCTGCTAGTAAGGTAAGAATTAGCCCTACAGGAAAAACTGATGCTCCAATCAAATTGCTTAATCCTTCTAAATTTATTGATAGAGTTGAAGTAACCCGGATGGAAAGTAAGTATCCAAGTGCAATGAATGCACCTGCTTCAAAACCTAAGATCAGTATCTGTAATGGAGAGTACTTTGTTTTTTTGATGCCATTTTCCACGGTGATTTCCATAATTTTGTCTGGTTTACTGTATCCCATTAGATAGACTCCTTTTAAAATATCATCTGTTAATAGTTTGTGAAAGATTTAACATACTCTATTATACCGTAATTTCTCCCAAAATCCTGTGAATATTTCATTACTATTTTTACTTACAACCAGTATTTACATGTTTTATATAAAAATTAACGCTAATATATATACAACAAAATTTTCTTCCCAAAATAAAGAGCCGTATTTACACGTCTCAGACCTCATCTATATTTATGTCTTATCCAATCAAATGATTTCCAACAAAATAAAACACACGATAAATTTTTGTTGGGCTATTTTCCAGACATACTCAGCAGCAATTTTCTTTGTTTCTGCCATACAATTGCTTTCATTGAGGATGGTTGCTCTTCTTTATCTATAGGAAATATTATAACTAATCCAATTTTATTGAATATATGGTTTAATGATAGTTAAGGAATGTTGAAGGAGAAAATTATGAACAAAAAAACGGCAATAGTTACAGGTTCTTCAAGCGGCTTTGGCATGTTGTGCGCCCTCGAACTGGCAGTGAATGGTTTTACTGTCATTGCGACAATGAGAGATGTGAAAAAAGCAAAGCGATTGCTCGAAATTGCAAAAGAAAAGGATTTAGAAAAATTCATTCATATCCATTCACTTGATGTAACGTCTAGCAAATCTATAAATGAATTGAAATATTTACTTACAAACTATGTATCTGTAGATGTGTTAGTTAATAATGCCGGATTTGCACTTGGTGGGTTTAGCGAAGATCTTTCAATCGAGGAATATCGGCAGCAATTTGAAACCAACTTTTTCGGAGTAATTGCAGTAACCCAAGCAGTCCTTCCCTTTATGAGGGCTAGAAAGCAAGGCAGGATTATTAACATGAGTAGCATTAGTGGCAGAATGGGATTCCCGGGATTATCTGCTTATGTTTCATCCAAGCATGCACTTGAGGGATATAGTGAAAGCTTAAGGCTGGAGCTAAAACCATTTGGAATTGATGTTTCATTAATCGAGCCTGGATCGTATCAAACCAATATTTGGTCAAGCGTGGATTATATGGAAATCAATACTGAATCACCCTACTCATCCTATATGAAAAACATCTTAAAAGAGATTGAAAGTGGAAAGGCAGAACATGGCAATCCCACCGAAGTAGCTAAACTAGTAGCTCAAATTGCCTCTCAACGGAAATCTCCAAACTTCAGATATCCGATCGGTAAAAGTGTGAAGAAAAATCTGTTTCTTAAAACGATTCTTCCCTGGGAATTTATTGAAGCCGTTATTATTAAAAAACTACGGCATTAATCCGTTTTCCAAAAGAAGATTTCGTTAAAGGGCAGAATATGTAAAAAGGAAATTTCCCCGTTAATAAGGAGGCGGTGGTATTCTATTTCTATCGCTTCTTCCAATTGAACGATAGAACCGTCTTCCTTCTTACAAACTAAAAACCCTACTTCTTCAATGTATGCACAACTTTGAATTCACATTTCCTACCCTTTAAAAATCCTTATTTTAAATTAAGATATTGAGAAAGGTTTTACATTTTTTTTAATTAGGATTAGTAATATTGGGAATTATAACAAAAAGGTAAAATTAACCACACAATAGAAAAATGTTGTATGATATTAACGTGGGTTCTAATAAGGAAAATTCTAATTTAAAAATACAGAATTTTTCCATTATTAATAAAATTAAGGAGGAACATATGCTAAATCAATCTTTAATTGAAGACGTACTAACAGCGGCTTTATCAACTGGCGGAGATTTTTCTGAGATTTTCGTAGAGGACCGTTTTACCAATAATTTTACCTTGCAAAGTGGGAAAATCGAAACATGTCTTTCTGGCCGTGATTTTGGTATTGGCATCCGTGTATTTAAAGGATTGCAAAGTGTTTATGCTTATTCAACCGACTTTACCAAAGAAGGCCTTATTAAAGCAGCTAAAAATGCCGCACAAGCCATAAATGGAAATACCATAATACAACTGGTCCCTCTAGTTCAAGAATCATTCGAAACGATTAATCCCGTTCAATTCTTACCGAAAGAGGTGGATAAAACCCGCAAAGCAGCCATCATGAAAAATGCCTATGATACGGCAAAAAACTATCATTCTAGTATTTCACAGGTAACTGTTCGCTACATGGATGAAGAACAAAATGTCCTGATTGCCAATTCAGAAGGAAAATTGATCGAAGACAAACGAGTTCGCTCAAGGATGGCGATTCAGGCTGTGGCAGTGCGAGATAACAAAATGGAAACAGGCTTCTATGGACCAGGCGCCCATCAAGGTTTTGAGTTTTTCGAAAATTCAAATATGGATTATTTTGCAACTGAGGCAGCTCGCATTGCCGTGACGATGCTGGATGCTAGTCCATGTCCAAGTGGGAAATTCCCTGTCATTATTGATAATGAATTCGGCGGGGTTATTTTTCATGAAGCCTGTGGACATGGATTAGAAGCTACCGCTGTCGCGAAAAACCACTCTGTGTTTGCGAATCGCCTTGGTGAAATGGTCGCTCCGGAAATTGTTACCTATATCGATGACGGCACACTAAAAAACGAATGGGGATCTATCAATATAGACGATGAAGGCGAAAAGGCACGGACAAATGTTCTCATCGAAAATGGTATTCTAAAAGGCTATTTAATTGATAAATTTAATTCACGAAGAATGGGTATGGAATCAACCGGTTCTGGGAGAAGACAATCCTTCCGCTTTGCTCCAACCTCCAGGATGACCAATACATATATTGCACCTGGAAAATCAACACCTGAAGAAATTATCACCAATACCGAACATGGGATTTACACAAAATATATGGGCGGCGGCCAAGTGAACCCAGCTACAGGTGATTATAACTTTGCTGTAATGGAAGCGTATGAAGTGAACAATGGAAAGCTCGGAAAACCATTGAAAGGTGCTACTTTAATCGGTAATGGTCCAAAAACCTTACAGCTTGTCGATATGGTCGGAAATAATTTGGGTCATGGCGCGGGAATGTGCGGTTCACTAAGTGGAAGTATTCCAGTAAACGTAGGGCAACCGATGATCCGTGTCAGCGAAATCACCGTCGGTGGGACAAAGGGGGAATAAGCGTTGATGATACAAGAATTTCAAGCAAAACTATTTAACGAGGCACAAAGCAGCGGATTTACAGATGTGGAAATGTATTATGAAAAGAAGGAAGTTTTTGGTTGCCAAGTGTACAAAGGAGAAATTGATCAATATGAAATTGCAGAAGATGGTGGCGTATCCTTCCGTGGGATCATTAATGGGAAAATGGGCTATGCCTATTCTGAAAAAATCGATGATGCCTCTATTCCCTTTTTGTTAGATAACGCTAAAGAAAATACCCAAATAATGCATGATGAAGATATTGAAGAAATCTTTGCTGGAAGCAATCATTATAAACATGGAAATTTTTTCTCTCCATCCATAAATGAAATAACCATTCCTGAAAAAATTCAATTTATTAAAGATGTTGAACGTGAATTACTTACACTAGATCCTAGAATTGTTGGGACAGAATATTGCGGCATTCGGACAGAATCGGTCTCTAGAAATCTTGCAAATAATAAAGGTTTGTCATTAACTGATCAAATGAATTATTTGTATGTTATCGTGGAAGCTATCGTACGTGAAGGAGCCGAAACGAAAACATCCTTTGAATTTCAAGTGACAAAAGACTTCCACCGCTTAAATGCCATGGAAATTGCCAAAAAAGCCGCTGATGAGGCACTCTCACAATTAAGATCGAGAAATATACCGAGCAAGGAATATCCGATTCTTTTAAGAAATGATGCAGCAGCTAGTCTATTAGCAACATTCTCGTCTAATTTTTCTGCAGAAAACACGCAAGCAAGTATTTCATCATTGAAGGATAAGCTCGGAAAGCAAATTGCTAGCCAAAAGATTACGATTGTTGATGATCCATTCCTTGAGGAAGGCCTTGCCAGCAGAACTTTTGATAGTGAAGGAGTAGCGACTAAGAAACTTACATTAGTAAAATCAGGTGTCTTACAATCTTTGCTTCACAATCAAAAAACAGCGAAGAAAGAGCAAACGGAAACCACAGGACACGCTCATAAAGATTCTTATAAAAATGCTGTCAAGGTTGGTCCATCCAATCTTTATATCGAGCCTTCCTCTACCCCATTTGAAGCATTGCTTGCTTCCGTGGACGAAGGCATTTTAATTACGAATCTATCTGGCTTGCATTCAGGTGCTAACACAGTTTCGGGTGACTTTTCTCTTGCGGCTAATGGATTTTATCTGAAGGATGGTAAGGTTCAATAT
Organism: Neobacillus sp.; assembly: GCF_031988165.1. NCBI lineage: Bacteria > Bacillati > Bacillota > Bacilli > Caryophanales > Bacillaceae > Neobacillus > Neobacillus sp. Next base: position 77,436 of record NZ_DALZYO010000003.1, on the reverse strand, counting down.
CCTGTTAACTTAATGACCATCGCGGGTAATTTTTATCAATTATTATTGAATGTCGAAGAAATATGCTCGGATTTAACTTTCCCACTATCACCAATTGGTTCTCCATCCGTTTTAGTAAAATCATTATCGGTTACGGTTGAGTAAGAGGAGTTTTTTCGGGTGGGTGTCCTAAAAGTAGAGCTTTGGGACACCCTTTTTTTGCGTCCATATAGCTATTTTGTCATTTCAAATTAATCGAAATGGAGTCTTATTACTTTGTTATTTGCGAATAAGTGCCTTTTATTTGTAAATAGACCATAAATTAATTTAATCACAAAATGAAAAATACCCTCATTGGAAATATAAATTGTCTTCCAAATGGGGTATTTTTATGGAAATTCAGTCATTTACACTCTATCTCTTCTGAACGAATAACCTCAACCTTTCGTTCTCATTAAGCCTCTTTTCCTAATATGGACATAAACTCCTCCCCGGAGATTGTCTCTTTCTCTAAAAGATACTTTGTTAATTCGTGCAATTTATCTTTATTATCCTCCAAAATTTGGATGGCTTTTTTATGGCAGGATTTGATAATTTTTAGGATCTCCGAATCTACTTTTGATGCAGTTTCTGCCGACACAATGAGGGAAGAGTCTCCTCCTAAATACGGGTTATTGACGGTTTCTAATGCCATCATATCGAATTCGTCACTCATTCCAAACCTTGTTACCATTGCTCTGGCAATCTTTGTTGCTTGTTCAATATCATTGGAAGCGCCTGAGGTGACCGTTTTAAAAATAATCTCCTCTGCAGCGCGTCCTCCCATATAGGTGGTTATTTTATCCAATGCCTGTTCTTTTGTCATAAGGACCGTTTCATGCTCATCCACTTGCATCGTATAGCCTAATGCTCCTGAAGTCCTAGGAATGATGGTGATTTTATGAACAGGGGCTGAATGACTTTGTTTTGCCGCAACTAAAGCATGGCCAATCTCATGATAGGAAATCGTTAATTTATCCTTCATCGAAATCACAGCATTTTTGCGTTGATATCCGGCAATAACCATTTCAACAGATTCTTCCAAATCATTTTGGACCACCTTACTGCGGCCAAGTCTCACGGCCCTAAGTGCCGCTTCATTGATAATATTGGCTAAGTCAGCTCCAGAAGCTCCAGATGTAGCTCTGGCAATCACATTAAAATTAACATCATCAGCTAATTTTACTTTTGTAGCATGTACTCTTAAAATCGACTCACGACCAGTCAAGTCAGGTAATTCAACCGGAACTCTTCGATCGAATCGACCTGGTCTTAAAAGTGCTTTATCAAGTGTTTCAGGTCGATTGGTTGCGGCTAGGATAACGATGCCCTTATCCGCATCAAATCCATCCATTTCTGTTAAAAGCTGATTTAATGTTTGTTCCCTTTCATCATTACCGCCGGCTATGCCTGAATTTCGGCTTTTACCGATTGCATCAATTTCATCAATAAACACAATACACGGTGCTTTTTCTTGAGCTTGTTTAAATAAATCTCGAACTCTTGCAGCACCCATACCAACAAACATCTCAACAAATTCAGAACCGGACATTGAAAAGAATGGAACCTTGGATTCCCCTGCCACCGCTTTTGCTAAAAGGGTTTTTCCTGTTCCTGGAGGTCCTACTAACAAAGCTCCCTTAGGAATATTTGCTCCGATTTCTTTGTATTTTTTCGGATTATGAAGGAAATCGACAATTTCCTGCAAAGCCTCCTTTGCTTCATCCTGACCTGCTACATCTTTAAAGGTAATACCTGTTTCGGTTTCCACATATACTTTTGCCTTACTTTTGCCAAAGGACATCGGTCCTCCTCCGCCCATCATCTTATTTTGCATCTTTTTCATCAGCCATTGACCGATAGCAATAAAGATTAGAAACGGTAGGATCCAAGTCAAAATGAAATTTATTAGTGGCGAAGTTTCTTTTGGTATCACCTTGGTAAATTTAACATTTGCCTTATGCAACCGATCAACTAATTTAGGATCGTCTATTTTTCCCGTCTTGAATAGCTTAGCCTTTTTTGTATCAACTGGCTTAAACATAATGGTGTTATCTTCAATTTCAACCTGTTTTACTTTACCTTTTTCAACCATTGTTAAAAATGTACCATAATCAACTTCTTTTACAGAGTGATTAGAAATGGCTGGAAAAATAAAAGAATTTAGCAGCAAAATAATTACTAATGTAACTCCATAGTAATATACGAGTGGTTTCTTTGGTGGCTTTATTGGTTTCATCTAAGTTCCTCCACGTTGACTAGTCTTAAATTAGTATGCTCTTTCTTAACCAATTTTACATGATGACCAAAGCATCGATTTTATTTACGAGCTAGTCCATTTTTTAACAGATTTATTTCTATTATATAATTACTCAAAGCTTCTTGCTGAGATAACTCTTTGCCAAATTTCTCCACAACATTACGAAAAGTGATGGTTGAAATTATTTGCATGATATGGCGCAAATCCCTGTCATTTGAAATATTCAAGCCGCTTGTATTGATTAAATCTGTAATTTCTTTAATATTTTCGTTACTTTCACAATCCCTAAAAATCTTTGAAAAGGTATATTCTATTTTATATGTCATGTTTAAGAAAGCATTTTCCAGAAAGGTAACATTTTCTTCTTCCTCGATAATCAATTGAAAAAAATCAATCATCGTATCAAATAAATCCCCATTATATTTTTTTAGCAGCAAAACAAAGTTTTCATTAATATTAATAACAAATTCATTTAATAAGAAAAAATAGGCATCCTCTTTGTCTTCAAAGTACTGATAAAAGCTGCCACGTGGTATTCGGGCTGTTTTAATAATATTCGAAATTGAAGCATCGTTTAATGGCACCCTAGAAAATTCCTTTTTGGCTGCATGAATTAACATTTTCTTTTTATTCTCTGGTAAATTATAAAAAGTTATTTTTGGCATTGGCCACTAACCCCTATCATTCAATCAGCTAATGTTACATTGCGGCATTATCTATTCATAATAAATGACAATATGTCACTTGTCAAAAAACAGAAAATGATTCCAGTCCCCAAGCGCTCAAAACCCTTAAATCGCTGAGGAACTGGAACCATCTATGAGGGTGCATATTAATAAATAATAGCTTTTTTTTATCTTTCGTAACCACTCAAATTTCTAACAATTTGTCCTTTGGATTTTTACACATTAATTTTGGACAGAGCATCTCCGATCGATTCTTGAATAACATATGTATTTGGTTCAAGGTCATAAGGTGTATCTCCTTTATTAATAATTATCAGAGGTATACCTGTCTTTCTGTATTGTGGAAAAGTGGAGAATGGCGTTACTTTTAAACTCGTACCTAAAACCAGTACACAATCTGCTTGCGAAATGGTGTTTATGATCGCGTTAAACCCTTCGATTGTAAACCATTCTCCAGAATCACCAAACAAGACCACATCCGGTTTAATGTAGCTGCTTTTTTTATCATTATTGACACAATGGTCACAGAGATAAAATTCATCCATCGTCTTCATCCTCTTGACCATTTCATCAGTCGAATAGGTTTTTCCACAATTTTGGCAAGTTGCTGTTTTCATTGTTCCATGGAACTCAATGACATTGTTACTTCCCGCTCTTTGATGTAATCCATCTATATTTTGGGTAATGATTTGGGTAACCTTGCCTTCTTTTTCCCATGTTGCAAGAATTTCATGGCCAATATTCGGAACCGCCTCTGGGTGATAAAGATGTTCGATTGCAAATTGGTAAAATTCTTTTGGATGTTTATAAAAATAATCAAGCGAGAGGATATACTCAGGTGCCAACTGATAAATCCCAGTTCTTGAACGGAAACCCTTTATCCCCGATTCCGTACTAATTCCTGCACCTGTAATAACGACGATGTTCTTTACCTCTTTAATGAGGTTTTTGCATGTATCTATCAAGTTGTTTTCCATTTGAATATGTCTCCTTCTGTCCTACTTGTCAGAATCCACAAGGACCAAATTGCAATCCTGTAAGTTATCCTCCAAGAGCACCTGACACGTTATAGAGGCTAAAGTCAATCTTTGTTTGTTTCCCTACCACATGCTTTGCTAGTTCTGCACCTAGATAGGGTCCGCTAGTTAGGCCAGATGCGCCTAGTCCATTTGCTATATAAATTCCTTCGTAATCAGGCAAGGCCCCTACCACTGGTAAAAAACCTGGGGTGAAGGGTCGAAATCCTACCCGTGTTTCTACGAACCTGCTATTTGATAGGCCTGGTGCCACCTCTAAGGCTTTGCCTAAAATTTCATTTATTCCCCCGGCAGTTACACGGTTATCGAATCCTGCCTCATCTTCATGTGTGGATCCAACGACAACCCGACCATTTTCAAAGGTAAGGATGTACTGGTTATGGAGCGGCATGACAACCGGCCATGAATTCGTATCGATTTCAGGCAATTCAAGATGAACAATTTGCGCTTTTTGAGGTTTAACTAAGAATTCAACACCTAATGGTTGCAATAGCTCTTTTGACCAAGCCCCTGCAGTTACAATTACCTGATCGGCAAACAAAATGGATTCCTCAAGCTTAATCCCAATAACACGGTTATTTTTATAAACAATGGAGGCATTTCCACTTAGAAAAGTAGTCCCATTCTTTATTGCAGAGCTAATCAAAGCCTTTCGTAAAGCTCTTCCATTCACTCGCGCTCCGCCACTGATATGAACAGAACCAAATTGTTCTGATAAGGGTGGAAATAGGGTCTTCGTTTCTGAAGGCAACAAAATCGTAATTTCACCAATTTCAGGGGCATCCTCTCTCCGTTTGCGGACTCGATCCGCCATCTGTTCCAGCTTATTCCTGTCTGCATGAAGACTAATGGCTCCAACACGTTTATAGCCTGTTTCTTTTTCTCCATCAGCTTCCAATTGAGCAATTAAATCAGGATAATATCGAGCTCCACCCTTTGCTAACTGATACCAGGATTTGTTCCGTCGTTGCGAAAGCCAGGGACAAACAATTCCTGCTGCAGCATCTGTAGCCTGACCCGGGTGGTGACGATCAATTAATATAACCTCTGCACCTAATTTGGCAAGGTGATAAGCGGTTGAGGCACCGAGAACCCCTGCTCCAATCACAATAAATTTCTGCATATAACACCTTTTCATTATCGTTTTATCGTACTCAAATAAGATTTTTGATATGTTCGTAAAAAATTCATTATCGCTTATTTTGAAGACAAATCACACATGTAATGATATCAAAAATGAGTGATGATGGAAAAATGATTGAGATTCCATAAAATCTTTATGTGACTATTGAAAAAAAACTGACTACAAGGGGGAAAAGGAGATACAATGAAAATCGTTGAAAAATATCTCATTGCTTTAGTTTACTAGTATAACCATTCTTGATGATTCCTGAATACTGCCAAAACAAAAAGTCGTTTTCCATCGAAAACGACCTCCATTATGACTGATGCCAAGCACCATTATTAAACTTAGATTATTTCTTAAAAATAGTGTCGATAACTTGATCGGAAGTCATTTCACTATCTACCACATATACACCAGGACGCAAATTACGGTCTAGTCCTTTTTTCTCTATATCTTGAGAAAAGTGAAGAGCATTCGGAATCAAATTTGCTTTTACCAGCATGTTTGCGACATCGATACTGGTCATTCCCTCTGACACATTAACGACTACCTTAGTTACGTTTTTATTAGACTTGCTGTTTTCAGCTGGTGCTTGTTTTTGTTCAGCAGCCTTGGCAGCTTTCATATTCTTGTCATATTCATCTTTCGTTTGAACAACATACCCTTTAGTTACAAGCTTTTTTTTCATATCCTTTTCAGATGGTTGAACCTTCACTATCTGGTTTTCCGATGTTTTGGCAGATGCGTTTGGGACATCTTTTTTATCAGAGAAGTATACAATGCTACAAATTGTTGTCGTTATTAGAATTCCTGCTGCAAAGCTGCTTAATAAGTTAATTCTCATTGGCAACTTTTCTCCCTTCATCCTTTAATTTTTGATAAGGAGCAAGCAGCAGTTCGATTTCACTTTCTGATACCTGTTTTTTCTCTGCAATACTCACAATAGAGTAATTGCGTTTATATAAGTCTAGTACTTCACGCAAGAACAGTTTTTTTTCAGAAGATAGCTGAACTCCCGCTTCTTCCAAAACCACTTCAATATCAAGCTCTAGATTTCGAATTGACTCTTGCATGCTATGGATCTCTTTCATATTAGCTACATGAACCATATCAATTTCATTACGAGTAACTTTAGAAGCTTGAACAGTTTTTAATATAGAGATGATTAGTAATATAGCTGAGATCCCAAACAATCCTGCTAACGTCCATTCCATCATAATCATTCCCTCCTTCGATTGAATACCAAGGTCTTATTATACATCCAAAAACTAATTTTTTCGATTTGAATCTCAAAAATACTCAAATAGTCGGAGGGAATTGACAAATTGCGGTGAAATAGGAATACATTCTCTCCGTTATCATTCATACATGAAAACAGGAGAATATCATATAAAAAAGCACTCTATAGAGTGCTTTCAAGGGTTTTCTGATCATTTGTTTGTTCACTTATAGTTAGAATAAAAATCTGATCTATTTTTTGAATTTATTCTTATGAGAAATAAACTTCTAACGCTTTTAATTGATGAAGCACTTGCTTTGCTCTTGGAATATTTACACCATGGCATCAAGTGTTAGTTTTAGTTCACTTGGAAAATGGCATCGTATTCGCAATTTATATAACTGTTAACCCAAATTGTTAAGCTTTAGCAGATACTAGGATGGCCATTACATTTTGGACGGATTGAACAGATTGATCTAGTGCAGTCTTTTCTTCATCCTCCAAGGGAATTTCTATTATACTTTCGATACCGTTACCGCCTAAGATCGTTGGTACACCTAAGTAAATATCGCTATAACCGTATTCACCCTCAAGATAGGCAATGGCAGGCAATATCCGCTTTTTATCCTTTAAGATCGCTTCTGCCATTTGCACCATTGAAGCCGCTGGTGCGTAATAGGCGCTTCCTTGACCAAGTAATTCGACGATTTCTCCGCCTCCCTTGCGCGTTCTTTCCACAATGGCTTTAATTTTTTCAGGTGAAAGAATTTTTTCAAGCGGGATTCCGCCTGCATAGGAGTAACGGACTAATGGGACCATATCATCTCCATGGCCACCTAATACAAATCCAGAAATGTCTTCAATCGAAACATTCAACTCCTGAGCAACAAATGTATTGAATCGTGCTGTATCCAATACACCTGATTGGCCGATAACGCGGTTTTTCGGAAAACCAGTCGTTTTATAACATACATATGTCATGGCATCAACAGGGTTACTTAGTACGATGATGTAACTATTAGGAGCGTATTTTTTTACATTCTCAGAAACTTCTTTGATAATCTTTTCATTTGTCACCACTAAGTCATCACGGCTCATTCCGGGCTTTCTTGGAAGACCAGCGGTGATTAATACTAAGTCAGCATCTTGGATGTCTTCATAGGTAGAAGTTCCGGTAATTTTCGCATTAAAGCCTTGAACTGGACTTGCCTCCAACATATCAAGTGCCTTCCCTTTCGTTGGATTGGCTTGTGAAGGAATGTCAACTAATACAACATCTCCTAGTTCCTTTTGAGCAAGCATAAGAGCAGCTGTTGCACCTGTAAATCCTGCCCCGATTACAGCTATTTTTCTACGGGTAAAAGCCATTATTTTCCTCCGTTCCGATGGCACCATCTAAATACTCAATAGATAAAATGTATGATTATTTTTCATCCTCAGGTTTGTTTCCTGCTTTTCCAGTTTCTTTCCCAGACTTCGGTGACTCCGCTTTCTTTTTAATAGAGCTTTTGTCATCGGAGGGGATTCCCTTTTTACTACTAGGACCTTTTATTTGATTTTCCTTCTTTAATAAAACTTCATTAATGGATTCATCGGGATGTGGAATGACATGGGCGGAAACCAGCTCACCAACTCTTGCTGCCGCTATTTTTCCAACTTCAATAGCAGCTTGGACAGCACTGACATCACCTTGCACCAAAACAGTAACAAGTGCAGCATCTACCTTTTCTTGCTTCACTAATGTTACATCAGCTGCTTTCAACATAGCATCAGCCGCTTCGATGGAACCGATTAATCCTCTTGTTTCAATCATTCCTAATGCTCTACTCACGTTCGTTCACCTCTTTCCTTTCAACATCGATGGAATCAACTATACCAATAATGAGAGCATCAATGGGCAAGTTTTGTTCAATGGACATATTAGCAGCTGCGCTCCCACGGGTAACGAGGACTCGATCGCCAAAACCTGCTCCAATTCGATCCACGGCAATAAACGGATCTCCAACAGAAGTTCGATCAGGTAATTCAGGTTGAACAAATAAAAATTTCAACCCCGTTAAATCATCCTCTTTCCTAGTAGCCCAAACATTACCAATTACTGTCCCCAATTGCATGTAACTTTTCGCCCCTTTTTATTTAATGACTTTGATGGTTTTCCCCAATTCCCGTGCTGTATCACGTGCTAAAGGGGTAATAATGGTAGATGGATCGACCACTATTCCAACTTCTTTACAATCTCTTACATCCCTTTGAGTCAACAACTTTTTCTTTTTCAAAATGGGATCTTTTGAAACAGCTGATGAAACTGTTACCGCCGAATTGCCAACAAAACCTTCGAAAGATTCGACTTCCACACCAAATTTCATTAATGTTTCCTTATATCCGAGCAATTGGGAAACATAGTCTCTGTTCTTAGGATTCACGTTAAATAGGTGTTCCTGCAAATAAACTGTCGGAATGATAGAGACTGGGACGGATTCTAATATGCACCGTGAAAGCAATTTACTATCAGGTGTATCGAATATACCGAGTACACCCTTCACAAGTAAATCCTGAGTAGCATGTAAGAAAATCACTTTGTCCACCATATCTAATTTTACGGTTTCATCTGCATTGCAACTTACAGCGTTCCATTTTGTCTTCATCAATTGCAATGGCTTTGGATCAATAAACGATGTGTCCCCAACAACGAGAAGAGTGGGTATGGATGATTCTAGAGGTTTCTCAACTGTTGAACTTAGTTGTTTGACTACCTCCAAAACAATTTGCTCGATCCAATTGCGATCTATCATACTGTTTCCTCGTATTTAATAAGTTTTCCTTTTGATTTTCCGGTAATAAAGCCGGCATTGGCTTCATCTGTATCGACATGCATTTCAAGCTTATACCTAGGGGAAACACGAATTAAAACCTTCCCAAGGGTAACGGGCCGCTCACCTTCAACCACTACTTTGACAAACTCTCCATTCTTAACTGCAAAATTGAGCGCATCCTCTGCTGTCATATGAATATGTGCCTGTGCAATAATGAGTCCTTCATTTTTGTAGAGGCTGCCTTTTGGGCCGACAAGTGTGATGGGGGCAGACCCACTAATATCACCTGATTCTCGTAACGGTGGTTTTACTCCTAACCGGACCGAATCAGTTTGACTTACTTCCACTTGGGTCATTGTACGCGCAGGACCAAGAACGCGCACTTTTTCAAGGCTCCCTCTTGGTCCCACAATCGTAATAGATTCGTTTGCAGCGAATTGACCTGGTTGAGATAAATCCGCTTTTTTCGTTAATTCATAGCTCTCACCAAAAAGGGCTTCTAGGTCGTTTTTACTTAAATGACAATGCCGGGCAGAAACAGCCATTGGGACGGAATGATTCCTTGCGGAGGCTTCTGTTAACCGTAAAACAACTTCCTCCACTATCGATTGAATGGCCTGGTGGTCCATGTTTCATGCTCCTAACCTATTATTCTGGAAAAATTAAAGTTCGATATCTAATTTTGGTAAAATGCTTTCCAATTCGTTGTGCGGACGTGGGATGACATGAACACTCATAAGCTCACCTACACGTTCAGCTGCAGCAGCACCCGCTTCTGTTGCTGCTTTAACGGCACCAACATCACCACGTACGAGAACAGTCACAATCCCTCCGCCTACATGAACCTTTCCAATTAAATGAACATTTGCTGCCTTAACCATTGCGTCAGCAGCTTCAACAGATGCTACTAATCCCTTCGTTTCAATCATTCCTAATGCAGTTAATTCTCTTGACATTTTACATTCCTCCTAAATTAGTTGGTTTGATATTTTTGAATAACTTGATTCACCATTTCAGCGATAACCTTTGCGTCGACTTCCCCTTTTGGTGCTACTTGCTTGAGTACTTGGTCAACGATATGTTCAACATCCTCTTTATCACCTGCACTTTTTTTAGTAGATGCAGATGGTTTTGGGATGGAAACTTCCTTGATTCCATAAGCCATTCTCTTTATGTTAATAAGATGGCGGGCTGTGACATTATCTGAAGTAATATTACCTCCAAACGAGCCACAGCCAAGTGTTAATGAAGGCATTAAGCCTGTTGTAGCTCCAACTGCCCCAATCGATGAAAGGGTATTGACCATTAATCTTGAAACAGGCATTTCAAGAACAAATTCTTTTGCGACAGCATCATCATTCGTATGGAGCGATAAGCTGTGACCTCTTCCTCCAAGATTCAGAAGCTTTAAACAATATTCCTTGGCCTCTTCGTAGTGTTCAGCCGTATACAGGGCAAAGACTGGTGACAGTTTTTCAATCGAGAACGGTACATCTTTTCCCACACGTGACTCTTCAGCAATTAGTACCCTTGTTTCAGCTGGGACATGAACTCCCGCCATTTCAGCAATCTTTATGGCTGTTTGTCCTACAATCGCTGGATTTAAATGTCCAGGCGTGAGAGTAATGACTTTTTCAACTAATGCTTTCTCTTTTGCATTCAGCATGTAAGCACCATTATTTTTTAACTCACGAATCACCATTTGCTGGATATTCCGATCAACAACTAGTGCTTGCTCTGTTGCACAGATAGTTCCATTATCAAATGATTTACTATCCACGATCATCGATACCGCTTTTGAAACATTTGCACTCTTTTCAATATAACAAGGGACATTTCCAGGTCCTACCCCATAGGCAGGTTTTCCGGAGCTATATGCAGCCCGAACTAAGGCACCACCGCCCGTTGCTAATATTACATTAACATCACGATGCTTCATTAATTCATTCGATGCAGCCATTGACGGCTTTGAAATCCAGCCAATCAGTCCATCAGGTGCCCCCGCTTGTACCGCAGCATCTTGACAAATTTTCAATGCTTCAACCGTACATTTAACCGCACGTGGGTGCGGGCTGACGACAATTGCATTTCTAGTTTTTAAAGAAATCAATGCTTTAAAAATCGCTGTTGATGTTGGGTTAGTTGTTGGGATAATCCCAGCAACCACACCATAGGGATATGCTACTTCCGTTATTTTATTAACCCGGTCTTCCAGAATGATTCCAACTGTTTTTTCATCTTTGATGGATTCAAAGACAGCCATTGAACCAACATCATTTTTTATTTTTTTATGTTCCACGATACCCATGCCAGTTTCTTCAACCGCCATTTGCGCAAGCTCAAGGGATTTTGCATAAGCGGCTTGTGCCACACGCTTAACAATTTCATCTACTTGTTCCTGAGAATAGGACATGTAGGTTAATTGAGCTTCTTTAGCACGCTTGACGGCATCCCGCATCTCTTGTATCGATTGGAGATCCTGATCAAATTGCACTATTACACACTCCTTTTGTAACTCTAATTCCTACTTAAGAGGATTTTTGGCGATATCCAAAATCGCATCCCTGAAAGCGTCTGCCGCAGCCTGACAAGCTGATTGTGTGCCAGTCAAAAATCCTCCGCCAAAATTTGTTTCAGACGGGGGCCCAAAAAACTTAACAAGCTTGACATCCGCTGCCTTCAAAGCAGCATCTAGCCCATAGACCGCTTCTAACGGAGGAGCAATTAGATAGGCCAAGGGCTCGCCTAGCTTGATTCCCGCTTCCTTCGAAAGGTAGGATCCTGTTCTTGAAACCACATGTGCATACAGCGCATGCGTTTTTTCCTGATTGATTGCTTCGAAAAAGGCATCAAACTTAGCTGTTTGGAGAACCGCTTCCATTCCACTTTTCACTTCGTCAGGCGACACACCAGCGATTATGCCTATCATCTCTCCCGACAATGGCCCGGAAGCATGGCCGGAACCAGCGTAAAAGGAACGAGCATAAACCACTTGGACATCTGCTCTTTTCGTTGCTTCATCCAGGGCGGTATATCCAATATCATCAACAGTTGAGGTAAAAATGGCCAAGCTTCTATGATGCGGCTCCAGATTAAATTGCTTCGCCAAATCAGGGTCAACATTTGGAATCACACGAACTGCTAATATATCAGCATGAATACGTTCTAAAGCCAAACTACTTACCTCCTAGTTTTCCTTTTGAACAAGCGACACTCCGCTAGCTTCATATTTTAATATTTTCTGAATAACCGTACCAAGGTAGGCTCCGGCCTCGACAGGCGGGATACCGCCCTTGTGAATATTCGAAATCACCATTCGTTCAGCCTCAATTGTTCCTATTCTCGGCTTAAAGCATAAATAGGCACTCAAGGATTCTGCACTAACAAGACCTGGACGCTCCCCAATCAATAATACAACTACCTTAGGCTGAAGCAACTCACCTACATCATCCATAACGGCAACCCGTCCCTTTTCGATATAAAAAGGGGTACCTATATCAAGTCCCAAACTTCTTAGTGATTGCATTAATGATAAGAAGACGTCCTCAACATTTTCTTCAACTGCACTTGAACTCAGTCCATCGGAAACAATAATTTGAACGGTGGGAGCTTTTCGGCATTTCTCGCTAATGATTTGCTTCGCTTCATCTGAAAGCTTTCTCCCTAAATCTGGACGGCGAATGTAAACCTCTTTATCACGAACCTTTGTACTAACCTTAAATAGATCAAGTCGTTTTAAAAGCTCCTCATTTACATCTCCATAAACAGCATCTACAGCAGCAGCATGATCAAAACGAAATTTTAGCCAAGTATTCGTTTTCGGACGTAAACCTGCTCTCCCGACTCCTATTCGGGCGGGTGTTTTGCTAATCAGCTCTTTTAATTCTTCCGGATTAAATGGATTTTCAATTCCTGAAATAGGATAAATTGCGTTAGTCCGTTGCTCTTCCATTACAATAGTTGACTCTTTCTTTTTAAGTGGCTTGGATTCAGAGTATTTCGGAAATTTTATTAATTCCTGTCCGTCTTCCACTTTCATGCTTGACAGATTTGGAGTTGGACGATTGGAACTTTCATGTTCAGTGCTAGATGAGTGATCCCAAAATTTCACTGTTGAAGCTGGCGAAACACTTTTTGCTTCCAAGTTTCCATCTGAACTATATTGGGTTTGTAATTTTTCGACAATCAGTTTTGTTACTTTCTCTATTAGCTCAGGATTCAATTCAATCAACTCCTATCTCGAAAAAATGGTCGGATCCCCAGCAATCTTACTTAGCTTGCCATTTTCAAAAATCCCCATTTTTTCGAGCCATTCAGTGAAGATTGGGGATGGTTGTTTGTTCATTGTTTGCCTTAGTGTTGCGACATCATGGTAGCTCAGTGATTGATAATTTAACATGCAATCATCCCCCATCGGTGCAGCGATTACAAAGTTCACACCTGCAGCAGTAAGTAGAACTCCGAGATCTTCAATATCATTTTGATCTGCTTTAATATGATTGGTATAGCAGATGTCAACACCCATCGGAATGCCATGCATTTTTCCCATAAAATGATCTTCTAGACCGGCACGAATAACTTGCTTATTGTTATACAAGTACTCTGGACCGATGAAGCCAACCACTGTATTAACAATATAGGGATCATAAAAACGCGCGAACCCATAATTTCTTGATTCAAGCGTCATTTGGTCGATTCCAAAATGAGCTTCAGCTGACAATTCAGAGCCTTGGCCCGTTTCAAAGTATAGACGCTGCGGCCCTGTTCCTGTTCCTAAAGTCTTAGCCATATCGTTAGCCTCCTGAAGCAGGGAAGCTGTAATCCCAAACGAGCGATTAGCTACTTCGGTCCCAGCGATACTTTGGAAAATCATATCTGCTGGTGCCCCTTGTTCTATCGCCTTCATCTGTGCCGTTACATGAGCAAGGACGCAATTTTGAGTCGGAATTTCCCATTCTTTAATAAAATTATAGGTCGCATGAAGCAGTCGCTTCACACTTTCTACAGAATCATCAACGGGATTTATTCCTATGACCGCATCTCCCATACCGTAGGACAAGCCTTCCTTAAGTGAGGCAATCATCCCTTCAACATTATCCGTAGGATGGTTAGGCTGGAGCCTGGAAGCCAGTGTGCCTTTATAACCGATGGTGATATTGCATTTTGTTAAAATTTCAATTTTGTTTGCGGAATGGACAAGGTCAAGGTTGGACATGATTTTCGCTACTGAAGCAATCATTTCACTATTTAACCCTCGGCTAAGCCTTTTTAAATCTTCACCAGTAGTTGTGTCACTCAAAATATACTCCCGAAGCTCTGCTACAGACCAGTTTTTAATGGATTGATAGACTGGTTCGTTTAGTTGACCTTCTATTATTCGGGAAACTTCATCCTCTTCTGGAGAAAGTAATGGATTTTCACGAATGTCTGAAAGAGTTAACTGACTAAGCACTTCTTTCGCTGCAATTCGTTCTTGGACCGTTTCAGCTGCTAATCCTGCTAAACGGTCACCAGATTTTTCTTCGTTCGCTTTTGCAAATAAGTCTTTTAAGGATGAAAATTGATAAACTGTTCCTAAATAATTGGTTTGAAGCTTCATTTGATTGATCCTCCTTTCTTAATGATGAAACGTTAGTGTTTTAATCACCACTGGTACAATACTTGTTTGTAATAAATGACCAATATCGATATAATCACCATGTTCAACTCGAATTTGATCAATACAGATAATGCTTTGAGAAGGATTTTGGACTTTTATCGTCTGCCCCAAGACCTTCGCATGGTCACTTTCAAGAACTATGACTAATGGTTGCTTACGGTTAGGTTTTAATTGCATCGATTCAAGAATCGATGCAGCCAATGCTTGAACATCACGAAAGCCAAGATAAGGGATTTCCGTTATATACAAGGCAAAGTTTTGACCTTCCCTCTGTGGGTCATAAATGTCCATTGCATTTTTAACAGCTTCAGACATTTTCATTATTCCTTCTTGTAGTTCATGCCCAAGTCGGACTTGATAGACAGGAAGATTCCGAATGGGGAGATCTTTACTTTCAGCATGAATGGTTGCGCCACTTATTTCGGTCGTCTGCGTCCCAGCTCCGAGAACGGTTGCTCGAACCGTTTCTTCCGGCTTCACCCATGTCCACGAAGATAATTCTCGACTTTCCCTAAGGGATGCTGCAAGTAATTCCCCAATATCGTCATAATGAGCTCCTCCAGCTGATAAGGTCTCATATTTATATATACATTCACTTATTCCACCGGAAAACATGATTGTCTCAATCTCATCCTGCCAATTCGGCTCATGTCCTAAAAGTAACGGGTGATCCGATACCAATAGTTCTCCCTTCAACATTCTCGCAATGACAGCTGCCATATAATCCGTGAGTTTTTTGATCTCTGGCAAATGACGGCTATCCCCTTCCCGGACTGTTGTCCCCCATTGTTGAAACAATTTCTTAATGGGTGGTGAGACACTTTGTATATGGTTACCGTTAAACTCAATTAGTCTGCCACCGATATGCAACGTGCAAGTACCACAAAGCTTTCCCGATTTATAGACAGCAACATTGGCGGTCCCCCCGCCGATATCAATATTAGCTATTACTTTTCCTGATTTTTTTGAATATTCATAGGCTCCCGAACCTTTTGCCGCAATAATTCCCTCTAAATCTGGGCCAGCAGTTGCGACTAAAAATTCACCCGCATGGTCCGATAAATAATGAACCATTTCTTGTGCGTTTTGTTTTGTTGCGGTTTCACCAGTTATGATGACTGCTCCAGTTTGAATATCATATGGTTCAATACCAGCCTGAAGATATTCTTTCTTTACTAGGGTTTCTACCGCCTTCATATCAATTGTAGTGGTTGATAGTAAAGGCGTTCTATATATGGGACTGCGATGTAATACTTCGGTATTAATAATCTCAATCCTAGGCATATGCATCCCACCCGCCATATTCATCAGGGAGAATTTGCTAATGACTACCTTTGTCGTACTTGTACCGATGTCGATCCCCGCACTAAGAATCTCCTCTTTTTGAGGTTCGTACCTTTTAATAACTATCACCTCACTCCAAACATGCAGAAGAGAGTTCACATCCACATTATTTTTGAAAGATAAAAAAGGCACCCCATTCGAACTATCTGTTTAATGATAGTTCGTAAAGAAGGCGCCTTTGCCAATTTCATTCATTTGTATAGTTTGAATATAGTCTATTTCTTCACTTTTGTAAAGGGTTTCATAAGAAAATAACTACCTCATCTGAGACACCTTCAGTATACTTTTTCATCTCTTGCATAGTGTTGCATTTTACAAGATCCCGAATTTCCTGTAAACCTTTTTCAGTAACAGAAGAGGAAATAACGATAGGTCCGCTTGGTATCACTCTTTTTAATTGGGTAATAGCTTCAGAGATATCTGCTATGTCAGAGTCGCTTTTTGTGACCACTCCAATTGGAAGCTTATTGATACCGGTACTGAAACCTGGAGGAAAAATCGTCTTTTTCTTCGTTGCATCCTGCAAATATAATACATGAGTTACCTCAAGTGCCGTTGCCATAATATTTTTATAGAAATATGGATTTTCCGTGTATTCGCCAGGTGTATCAACAATCCAGTCATAATAGGTAAGTGCTTGCGTTTTAACCGCTTCAGCCTCTCGTTCAAGCAACGCGTTGGTTAACGTTGATTTTCCAGCACCGATAGAGCCTATCAGCATCGCTCGATTTTTCTTCGTCATCTTAAGATCCCTCCACTACGACTTTGTAATTTGAGCAGGGGTGTACCTTAATATTTCAGACAAGAATCGGTTTATTTCTTCCATCGCCATTTGTACCGAGGATACACTACCGATAATAACAAGACTGCCTGTAAATCGGTCTAAAAAGCCAATTTGAACATCGGCCGCTTTTGTAGCTAAATCTCCAGCGATGATAACGGTTTCACTTGGTGTCAAGGTTAAAATGCCCATTGCACCAGCTTGTTGAATCCCTAATTTGTTAAACATATCAGGATCAGGATTTGCGATGATATGACTTAATGTCACTTGCTTTCCTGGTACGAATTCCTGGATGAATCGTTTTTTTTCTTCACTCATTATTACGGCCCCCCTAGGTGCCAACCTCTTATTATCCTACTTTTTTCACATTTTCCTGTTTCGGTAAATATTCATCCTTACCAATAATTCCTGCCTCACGATCCTTTTTCTCTAATTCAAGTGCCTTTGGTACCGATAACCAATAGGCTAAACCAATGCCAATGATACCAGCAGATATCTTTCCAACAATTATTGGTAATATCAAGGTCGGCTGAAAATTAGCTGTAAAAGATAAATGATCCCCTAATAAAAAGGCCGAACAAACAGCAAATGAAATATTTATTACCTTGTCTTTAGGTGGCATTGTTTTAACAAGCTTAAACATCGCTAGGATATTTGCTATGGTTGCAACAATCCCTGCACTTCCTTCTTTACTCAGGCCTACCTTGCGACCTAGTGCTTCAAGTGGGCCACCAGCATATTTTTGAAGCAAATAAACCATCGGGAATGCACCCGCTAGCATAATCCCAATATAACCAGCTGTTTCTAAGGCGCGGAATTGATCTGCTTTATCAGCCATAATTGGGTGGAAACCCCAGCTTCCAAACACGTTTGTAAATAGACCAGTAAAAATTTCCACAATGGAGAAAACAAGAACAAGCTTGATAGCAGCATCCATGATTCGTCCAAACCACATAAAGGCCTTGATCATAAAGTCTGGTAAGAAATATAATCCTACAGCAATTATAACAACAAACAGAAGAAGTGGACTTAAATTTAAGAGAATCTTTCCATAACCTAATGCAAATTGGTATTTTGCCTCACCTGAAGTGGAAATGAAATCACGAAATTTTGAGCTTGATAGTGTGATAATTGTACTTGAAATAAGTGCACCTATCGGAATGGTCAGTACTCCTGACATCACACCAAGGGCCATATACTTGTGATCACGCTTATCTAGCATTGCAAGTCCCATAGGGATTGAGAAAACGATGGTCGCACCAGCCATAAAGCCGACGATCATGGCCATTATCCATCCTTCTTGGGTTTGCTTTAACACTTCCGCTAATTGATAGCCACCCATGTCGGTTGCTAATATGGCCGTGGCAGCAATCGCTGGGTCTGCCCCAATTGCAGAAAAGAATGGACCACAAACCTTCCCAATAAACCATGAAAGATAAGGAATTGATGCCATGATCCCAGCAGCTGGTACGAAAATATGCCCGACCGAATGAAGCCCTTCCATAAATTGCTTTCCTAATCCATCATCACTGTTACGAATGGCTGCAATTGCCCCCAGCACAGCACAAGTCATGATTATGTAGATAACAATCTTTCCTACCATTTCCATTATTATCCCTCCAAAAAAGTATTTTCATAATATATTAAGTGGAAAATGTGCAAACCCATCATGAGATAGGATAAAACCATAAAGGGAATAAATCCCATATTTGACAATTTAAATCCTTCTAAAGAAAGACAGCTTGTTCAAAAAAATTCAATTTTGCTGCGCTCCGCCCCTTTTCCTCAAAAAAGACAAAAAGGTGCCGTGCGATTTTCATAAATAAAAACCACAGAGCACCTTTGCCCGGACTATTCACTTATTAAGTGTTTTAAGCGTTATACTTTAGAATAATTTTCTTCGCAACATTTTCCATTGTAACCTGCTTGTTCATACTGACTTTTCTCATTTTCCTGAAAGCTTCCTCTTCAGGCAGATTAAGTTTCTGCATGAGGATTCCTTTTGCTTTTTCAATCATTTTTCTTTCCATAAGTTGTTTGTTCATAACTTCTACTTGTTCTCGATATGCATTTGCATTTTCAGCTTGCCTTAACGCTATTTCAACCGCCGGTATTAAATTGTCTTCGTTAATCGGCTTCACTAAATAACCCATAATATTCGCTTGTTTCGCTTTATCCACATACTCGCGCTGGCTGTATGCAGTTAAAAGAAGGATTGGTGTGTTCATTCTTTTTGAAATAATTTCGCTTGCCTTTAGCCCATTCAATTTGGGCATTTTAATATCCATAATAATCAAATCAGGTTCCAATAATAAGGCCTGTTCTATGGCTTTTTCTCCATCTCCGGCTTGGGCGACCACCTCGTACCCAGCATCTTCTAGCATCATTGCAACATCTAAGCGGACGATAGACTCGTCCTCCACGACCATGATTCGCTTTTTCACTCCTCAACCACCTCCCTATCAATAGGGAATCTAACTAAGGCTATGGTCCCTGTTTCAGCAGGTTCAATCGAAAAATGACCGGATAAATCGTGCTCAATCATCATCCCTACTATTTCCAAACCTAATGAATCTTTCGATTTAGGTGAATATCCCTCACCGTTGTCAATTACCTGAACCTCAATTTCACTGCCATTTTGCGCAAATAGGACCGAAATCTGTCCTTCATTCATGGATTTAAAAGCATGTTTGACACAATTTTGAATTAATTCATTAATCACCAATGCCACGGAAACAGCCTTATTAGATTTAATCAAGAGGTGAGGTGGTCCAGAATACGAGATGTTGACCTTTTTATTTTCATGCTCTGCTTCAAATACGAGCATATTACCAATTCTCTCTATTAAACTATAAATATCAACATCATCAACACTTGAGTTAGAAAGGATAATTTCATATACTGATGCAATGCTGGCAATTCGATTCAGACTTTCCACAAAGTGGACTTTACTTTCCTCCGGCAGACCCTTCCGTATTTGCAGGCGTAACAAACTAGCCACTGTTTGCAAATTGTTTTTTACCCGGTGGTGAATTTCACGAATCACAACTGATTTAACAATTAACTCTCTTTCCTTTTCCCTTAATTCGGTAATATTTTTAAAAATCACAAATGTACCATTTGATTTCTCTTGCTGACCTAGTGTAATTTTTTTTATTTGAAAAACTTTATTCAATATATTTACTTCTCTAACTAATAGTTCTTCTGGATCACTGAGAATCTTTTTGATAATTGGGAAATAATGGACAAGCAAATCCCCCGGCTTAAAATTTCCTTCTCCTATTTCTTGGGTTAAATTTGTTGCTGCAAGGTTGCAATAAAGAACCTTCCCTTCATGATCAATAAAGAATAATGCTTCTTCAATTACCTCCGGAATAATGGATCTACCCTCGGTCATGCCAATGAGAATTTCACTCAACGTTTCTGTTGCTTCTGATAACGCTTCCATTTTTTGCTGATATCGAACCTGTTCACTTATATCCTTTTCCATAATAAGTGTCCCAATGATACGATTGTTGCTGGCTTTAATTGGGACCACACTTTGATCGACTGTCTTTCCTTCTTGAGTCAATGCCCGATTAAGAAACATCGGCTTACCTGTTCTTAATGTAAAGAGAACAGAAGGTTCAAAAGCCTCATAGACCAACTTTCCTACAACCGGTTTTTTATAGACTGACTTAGTTGTTGTAGGTGCAGCTTCTGCCACGACAATTGCATGCTTTCCCTCTTTTGTAGAGCAATCCACGAAAACATTTGCTTTATTTAAGTCAGCAATTAACGGCAATGTTACCACAATCTCATTAATTCTTTGAACTTCTTCCGCCGAAAGATTCGTATGAAGTGTGCATAATACCTCTACCATATTGTAGTGCATTTGTTAGATCTCTCCTAAAAGGTGTAGAAAGACAGAATATATGAAATATTATAGTAGACATTTGCGAATTTTGTCAATAATGTGACGGTCTGGACATTTTAAGAAGATGCTAGATTCTAAATGGTATCAGTTCATACGGAATAACAGGATTCTCATAAATCTCCTTTAATGTGAGCTCACTTAAAACGACTTTTGCTGCCATCCGTTCTAGATAAGACCGAGCACCAATAGCCGCCATTTTATCTCCTGATTTTTCTTTACTTGCCTTGGCTAAAACTTCACGAATCGAATGAAACTGGAACCTTTCATTTTTAACCGTACATGTAAACAAGTTTCTTCCCCCCTTCAGTCTTGAAAATCCTTTGTATCGCTTTGAATTAATTGTCTGGAAACCGGTTGCAATTATGGAAGTATTTCAAGACAAAAAGACGCACTACTCGTATAAGCCATTAGAATGACTTAACTAGTAAGGCGCCTTCACCTAGTATTTTCACTTGATATTAATTATAACAAGATGATGTTTGAAAAGATAGAATTTTTAATTATCTTCGACTGAATTGTCTGTTAATTTAAACAATAAAACTCCATAATTACGATCTTTTTTCATATTAACCACTTCAAAGATAAATACAAAATGTTTTTTTAAAAAAATTATCAATAAATTTGTCCATATATAAAGGGTAAGTACTGTTTTTTAAACTTAAGTAAACACCCTAAAGATTGCCTTTTTTTAAACTTCTTAGAAATTGTTTTTTCAATTCAACAATATCAAAATTAGCCGTTAGGGATCCGATTTCCGTTGTCGCAGCAGCTCCTACACTATTTGAAAACTGGAGATACTCTGTTAATTGAGTTAATTTGGAAGGCATCCCATTCTCGTGAAAGCAATACAAAAGTGCTGACATAAAAGCATCTCCAGCACCTGTTGTATCGATGGCATTTACCGTCGGAGCAGCAACGAAAACCTTGTTTCCATTCATAACAGCACATGCACCTTTGCTTCCCATCGTAACAAACAAATAGGGAATCTTCCATTTAGATAATATTGCTATCCCAGTTTCTATTGAATTTGTTTCCGTTAAAAAATTCAACTCATCTTCTGCGATCTTAACTATATCGGCATCTTTAAGGAATGAAGAAACTGTTTTGCGACAATGGTCCTCACTCTCCCAACGTTTTAGACGAAGGTTTGTGTCAAAGGCGATCATATTTTTGGAGTCCTTGGCATATTTTAGCGCTGTTTTTGTTGTCTTTTTTGCTTTTTCATGAAAGAGTGTTCCTGAACCATAATAAAAGATCTTTGCCTGTTCAAAAACTTCCCTTCTTATTTCGTCTTCCGTTAATAGTTCATCTGGAGTGGGATTTAGGTAAGAGTGAAAATATCGCTCGCCATTTGCATTAATATGAACATATACACCACAAATTTTTTTACTCGGAGTATGGATAGAAAATTCCGTACCGATCCTTTCTTTCCGTAATTCTTGTTTTACAAATTGACTAATTTCATCGGTACCTAATTTACACAAATAATAGGTAGGAATCCCGAGTCTCCTTGTGCCTACTGCTACGTTAACGGTAGCGCCTCCCAACAGCTGCTTGTATTTAGTATTCGACCTATCTATTGAAATATAATCTACAAATGCTTCTCCAAGAGAAATGACTCCAAGTTTTTCCAAGATGGCCCTCCTTCAAAAATGTATCTACCTAAAAATGAGAAATCCCTTTTTCATTCAGAAATAAGCGGTATATCTTTGCTAGTCTATAACCCTAGCCACTTCACGACCACATGTTTTGATTCTTTGACAATATATTTTCTATTTGAACGAAATCGGAACATGCACTACACCACATTTCATTCAAATCTTTCTTTTTTCTTTTTTATCCATTCTACCTGGTAAATTGGCAGTTAACTGACACTGGCCACAGGATTTATATATGATATTAACACCAATTTACCTTTTTGAGGTTATTTTCTATAAAAAATACACAATACACAAAAGAAGCCCTCAAAAGGAGGACTTCACTTAAAGTATAAATAATTCTGTCTTTCCTTAGGACTTAAAATCCGTAGTCCTTTCTAAATCCAAAAAAATAATGTCAGGTAACCACTTAATTATCGATGGTTACCTGACACCCTATTGTACCTAAGTTTTTTTAAAATTGTATGGTTAGTAAATTACTTACTTTTTCGTTTCAACCTCAAAAGTTAAACTCCTTTAAATGCTTGACGATATATTTCAGCTAATTCTGATATTAATGGAAGCTTTGGATTTGCAGTTGTACATTGGTCTTCAAATGCTCGCTCAGCGAGATAATCTACTTTGCTTTCGAATAGTTCTTTCTCCACATTATTTGCTTCAATGCTCATAGGGATTTCAAGCTCATGAGCTAGCTTAATAATGGCCTGAACGAGGCTCTCTACGCCTTCTTCCGTTGAACAAGCTGGGAGACCTAATGTTCTCGCAATTTCCGCATAGCGCTTGTCAGCGACAAAGTGGGCATATTTCGGGAACGCGGTAAACTTCTTCGGTTTGGTTGCATTATAGCGAATGACATGTGGAAGCAAAATTGTATTCGCTCTTCCGTGAGCGATATGGAATTCTGCCCCAAGCTTATGCGCCAGGCTGTGATTGATGCCAAGAAACGCATTGGCAAAGGCCATACCAGCAATCGTTGATGCATTATGCACTTTTTCGCGAGCTAATTCGTCACTTCCATTTCGATAGGCTCTTGGCAAATATTCAAATACGAGCTGAATGGCTTTCATGGCGAGTCCATCTGTATAATCATTGGCCATACAGGAAACATACGCTTCAATGGCGTGAGTTAGAACGTCCATTCCAGTATCTGCTGTAATCGTCTTAGGCACCGTCATAACAAACTGCGGATCAATAATTGCTACATCTGGTGTCAATTCATAATCGGCAAGCGGATATTTCATATTTGCTTCTTTATCGGTAATAACGGAAAATGACGTTACCTCAGATCCTGTTCCAGAAGTAGTCGGAATTGCCACGAATTGTGCTCTTTCACCTAAATGTGGATATTTCACAATACGTTTACGAATATCTAGGAATTTTTGTTTAAGTCCAAAGAATTCAGCATCAGGATGTTCATAAAACAACCACATTCCTTTAGCAGCATCCATTGCTGAACCCCCGCCAAGAGCAATGATGACATCAGGCTGGAATTTAGCCATCATTTCTGCCCCCTTCAAGACGGTTTCAATCGAAGGGTCAGGTTCCACCTCTGAAAAAATTTCGCAATGGACATAATCCGGACGCTTTCTTAAATAATAGAGAACTTTATCAACATATCCTAATTTCACCATTCCAGGATCCGTAACAATAAAGGCTTTGGATAACTTAGGCATTTTTGCTAAGTACTGAATGGAATTTTTTTCAAAATAAATTTTAGACGGAACCTTAAACCATTGCATATTGACATTCCTTTTAGCCACTTTTTTAACATTAATTAAATGAATCGCACCCACGTTAGTGGAAACAGAGTTTCCTCCATATGTGCCGCAGCCAAGTGTTAAGGAAGGCATATAGGCATTATAAATATCACCGATAGCACCTTGTGAGGATGGCGCGTTTACAATAATCCTCCCTGCTTTCATTCGTAAGCCAAACTTCTTAATCGCGGTTTGATCAGTAGAGTGAATAACCGCAGAATGCCCTAAACCTCCAAATTCTAGCATTTCTTCAGCTCTCTTTAATCCTTCCTCAAGACCACTAACCTTGTAACAAGCTAGTACGGGGCTTAATTTTTCTCTCGAAAGCGGGTAGCCAGGTCCTACTCCTTTTAATTCAGCAACAAGAATTTTTGTATCCTCAGGGACATTTACGCCTGCCATTGCCGCAATTTTTGAGGCAGCCATTCCAACAATATCAGGGTTTACAGCACAGGAATGTTCATTAATGACTAATTTTTCAACCTTTTCTATTTCTTCTTTATTTAAAAAATAACAATTGTTTGCAATCATTTCATTTTTTACATCATCATAAATTTCTTTATCCATAATAACAGCTTGTTCTGAGGCACAAATCATCCCATTGTCAAATGTTTTTGATAAGATTAAATCATTAACTGCTTGATACAGATTAGCTGTTTTATCAATATAACAAGGGACATTCCCTGGTCCGACTCCAAGGGCAGGTTTTCCTGAACTGTAGGCGGATTTAACCATGCCCGCACCACCTGTGGCAAGAATCATCGAAACCTTCATATGATTCATAAGAGCTTGTGTCGCCTCAAGTGAAGGCGTTTCAATCCATTGAATGCAATTTTCTGGCGCCCCAGCCATTATCGCTGCATCTCTAAGTACCCTAGCCGCTTCACTGCTGCATTTCTGTGCGGATGGATGGAAAGCAAAAACAATCGGATTTCTCGTTTTAATCGATATGAGTGCTTTAAACATCGTAGTTGAAGTTGGATTTGTGACAGGTGTCACCCCCGCTATAACTCCCACAGGCTCAGCAATTTCAATGATTCCTTCATGCTCATTCTCATTTATGATGCCAACGGTTTTATCATATTTGATATTATGATAGACATACTCCGTTGCAAACATGTTTTTGATGATTTTATCTTCATAAACGCCTCTGCCTGTTTCTTCAACCGCAAGTTTTGCAAGTGGCATATGCTGATCAAGCCCGGCCAAGGACATTTTCATGACAATTTCATCAATCAGTTCTTGGTCAAAGCTGCGGAATTCTTCCAATGCTTTTAGACCATTTTCCACTAAAACATCAACCATTTGTGTAACACTCTGCTTTTCTATCACTGCTTTTTCTGCCAAAGCCATGGTTATCCCTCCATTTGGTTAAAAGAAATGGTGAAGAACTTTACAAAAATACATATAAAACTAAGGATTAACATTTTAAAAAAGTTTGTGAAATATTTCACAAGTTGAAGTAAAAAAAATGGAATATTAAAATATATGTTTCACAAGTTGTTAATCGCAAACGGGATTTCTAGGAATTTTTTCAAATGAAATATCCGTTAGTACTTTTGAATATCTTTTTACTATGATCACGTAATTGATCGTCCAAATATATGCTGGAATATTTTCATTATCTTTAAACATCATTGCCTCAAATTCGTCACCCACTGTTTCTTCAAACACCTCAAGTGTATAAGTTTCAGAATCAGTAGAGAAGGTTTTCCATTCACAAACCATCATGACTTATCACTCCTTATTTCTTTATGAATTCATCATAACACGAGTTTAGCATAATAGTTTGTGAAATATTGAACAAACTATGAAATATGATGACATTTATCAAAAATAGTACAAACTCCTTCAATCCACCTTTACTGTAATTGTTAACATTTAAAAGATTGGTGCGGTGTGAACATTTCACACCTTTTTTTATTTCAATAATAATAAATACGTATTTTTTCTAGTTTAGAATAATCTGATATGAACTTCTCCAAACCATTAAAAAAATCTCTTTATGTAAAGGTCCCTCCATGCTTGTGAATCTTTAACTCCCTTTTTACCATTTTAATTCCTATAAAATACTCCCATTAGTTCTCATTTTGTTATATAACAAAATTTTTCTGTACTATATCAATACGTGTGTTTAATAGGTACTGATGCAAAAATTAATCTAATAACTGCAACTTTAAAAGCGTTATTACGCTATTTTTATTTCTTAACTTATTAATCTGTTGTAATTGATTTAGTATCTTGTTACAATTAAATTACATCATTTTTAGAAAATTCATAAAATTAAATCCTGGTAATATTGAGGCCTTTAACTGATGGGAGGAATACTTTTGTCAAAATTGCCGAAAAGCAATGAATTGGGTTTTTTTGAGATTCGCCTAGAATCAATTGGCGGGTTGGGAGCTAATTTAGCTGGAAAAATGCTTTCTGAGGATGGAGTTGTTGGAAACGGACTAAACGGAGTCGGTTTTTCATCTTACGGATCAGAGAAAAAAGGCTCCCCTGTAAAAGCGCATATTCGCTTTTGCGATCCTGTTACAAACATCAGAGACACCACACCAATTGAACGTCCACATGTAGTAGGCATTTTCCATGATGCCCTTTTTAAAACCATTGATTGTACAAGCGGGATTTATCCCGACAGCACCATCTTAGTGAATTCACAAAAATCCCCTTACGAACTGAAGAATGACATGAAAATCCCTGGCGGAACAATCGCCATCGTTGATGCAACAGGAATTGCATTAGAAGAACAAACAAAAGTCAATACCGCTATGCTGGGAGCGCTTTATCGGATCTTGGACTTCTTAGACCCTGATTCTATGAAACAAACAATTAGCCGGACGTTTGAGTCGAAGTATCCACACCTTGTCGAACCCAATATCCGGACGTTTGAACGCGGGTACAATGAAGTAAAATTCAAAACATATTCGTTTGATGATTTAATTGATCATAAACCATTTTCTAGAGCAGAACCACTGCTCGGTTATCAAACCCAGGCCATTGGCGGTACCATCACAAATCCAGGAAACAGCATATTAAAGGATTTAAGCATTTCACGTGCCGGGATGCTGCCGCATTTTCATGAAGAGAAATGTATTAATTGTGCAGCCTGTGATACCGCTTGCCCAGACTTTTGCTTTGTTTGGGAAGAACAAGAAGACAAACGGGGCCGACGGCAAATGTTCCTTCAAGGTATTGACTACCAATATTGCAAAGGCTGTTTGAAATGCGTCCATGCTTGTCCTGTTGATGCATTAACGGGAGAAAGAGAATATAATGACGGCTACGCAGACAAGAATCGTGTGCCACATCTATTTGATTTGGCCATTCAAAATTAAGGAAAGGACGGATTCTCCATGTCCATTGATTTAAGCCAAGAAAAGTTAACCATTCCAAATGGAACGTTTGAGCAAAGTGTCGTATTTGAATCCGGCAATGAAATGGCTGCCTATGCAGCACACCAAATTAATTATCATGTTATGGGGTATTTTCCGATTTCTCCTTCAACAGAAGTTGCTCAGTTCCTTGATGGGATGAAAGCCAAAGGCGAGCATGATATCGTGTTGATCCCTGCTGACGGAGAACACGGATCAGCCGGTATCTGCTACGGGGCTTCGACTGGCGGCGGACGTGTTTTTAACGCTACAAGTGCAAATGGGTTTCTCTATATGCTAGAGCAGTTGCCTGTTCAATCGGGAACTCGATTTCCAATGGTGTTAAATTTGGTCAACCGCTCCATATCCGGACCATTAAATATTCATGGAGATCACTCCGATTTATATTTCGCGTTAAATACCGGATGGCCGATCCTAATGGCCCGTGATCCGCAAATCGTCTATGATATGAACATTATCGCGATTAAACTAGCGGAAGATCCTGAAGTCCGACTACCCGTCATCGTCTCATTCGACGGTTATTTCACCTCCCATCAAAAGAGACGGGTCGAGGTGATGAAAAATAAAGAAGATGTACAGAAGTTTATCGGCGAGCCAAATGCGAACTTCCCTCATGCATTAGATCGCGAGAATCCAGTCACAATCGGTCCTTATATGAATGAACCCGACTACATTAATAACTGTTATCAACAATCGGAAGCCATGTATAAAGCAGAGCAGGTCTTCGAAAAAATTTCGAAAGAATATGCCGAATTAACCGGTCGGGAATACCCTATTCTTGATTTATATCGCATGGATGATGCAGACGTGGCAGTGTTTATGTTGAATTCGGCCGCCGAGGTTTGCAAGGATGTAGCCGACCGGCTCCGCATACAGGGGATAAAAGCCGGTGTCATCTCTCCAAATATGATTCGTCCCTTCCCGCAAAAACAATTAGTTGAAAGTTTGAGAAATGTAAAAGCGGTTACAGTTGGAGACCGTGCCGACTCATACGGAGCACATGGCGGAAACATGGCACTAGAATTAAAAGCGGCTTTGCAAACAGCGGGAAATGTTAGTACAAAGGTAATTAACCGGATCTACGGATTGGGCGGCAAAGATTTTTATGCTGACGACGCAGAACATTTTTTCCAATTAGCGCAAGAAGCGGCTGAAAAAAGCTGTGTTGAAAAGCCATTTGACTACTTCGGGCATAATCCCGGCAACTCGAAATTCGCGCCAAAACGTGTCTTGAATCCAATGAAAAAAGAAGACTTGAACACTGGTTTAATCACCGTCACGCCTGATGAAAATACTGGAGAACTAAAGGTTAAAATCCCTCCACTAAGGAGTTTAACAAAAAAGCCAAAACGGTTAGCTTCTGGACACGGTGCATGCCCAGGGTGCGGAATCTTCTCAGGACTAGAGCTGTTCTTTAAAGGAATTGAAGGAGACATTGTTGCTTTATTCCATACCGGATGTGCCATGGTTGTGACAACTGGCTTTCCATACAGTGCCCATAAAGCGACTTACATCCACAATCTCTTTCAAAATGGCTCAGCAACGTTATCGGGTCTTGTGGAAATGTTTCATGAAAGAAAACGGCGCGGTGAATTATCTGACTTAGGACTGAGCAATGACTTTACCTTTGTCATGGTGACGGGTGACGGTGGCATGGATATTGGCATGGGTCCTGCCATCGGAACCGCATTAAGAAACCATAAAATGATCATCCTTGAATATGATAACGAAGGATACATGAATACGGGTAGCCAGCTCTCCTATTCGACACCAATGGGACATATGACAAGCACCTCAAATGTTGGCTCCTTCCAAAATGGAAAACCATTCCATCATAAGGATACGGCGCAAATCATGGCTGCTACTCATATTCCTTATGTATTTACAGGAACAGAAGCGTTTGACAGGGATCTTTTAAAGAAGGCAGCTAAGGCCCAGTGGTATGCTAAAAATGAAGGCTTGGTTTACGGTAAAATTTTGATTACTTGTCCATTGAACTGGAAATCGAAGGATGAATTAGGTCAAACGATTGTAGAGGCTGCTGTCAACTCCTGCTTCTTCCCGCTTTATGAGGTGGAACGTGGAATCACGACAGTTACCTATGATCCTGAGAATAAAAACAAACGGATCGCGGTATCAGAGTGGCTGAAGCTAATGGGGAAAACGAAACATTTACTTAAAGAAAACAGCAAAGACATGCTTAAACTGTTTGATGATGAGGTAGAGCGCCGTTGGATTAGGCTCAAAGCGAAACACGAAAGCCCTTACCTATAGAGGTAAATATAACATTATCTATGAACCCCTTTAACTACACAAAAAGGGAAATAAATCGAGTAAAAAAAGATTACTAACAAATTTATATCTTACACAATAACAGATGAAAGGCATTGGTACCGATCCAATGCCTTTTGCATTTCCAATAGTTCGTCAGCAAAGGTATCCTGTTTCATCCCCGCATGTTTTTATCAAATGGTAATAAGCAAGCTTGATCTCCTCTTCATATTGTTGAATTTGAGTAGAGTCAATTTTATATAAATTTATGAATGTGGCAGCATCATGTTAGGAAAAGAGTTTACTTTATAGCTACCATCAATGTCGATTATTTTCCATAATGGGTAAAAAAATGGATACTCCCACCAGATTTGTTTGCTTAGACAACAATATTCAGGAAGTCTTTTATCCTCATTTCAATTCATTCAATTGATTCTGCAGAACAGAAGGTACTATACTTATAGTTATGATAATCAAAAAGGAGGAGTATAGTTTGAAAAGCCTACATGATACAACCACTTTACATAATGGAGTCAAAATGCCTTGGTTTGGACTTGGCGTTTATAAAGTTCAAGAAGGTGAAGAGGCGCTTCAATCCGTTAAATCTGCAATTAAAGCTGGTTATAGAAGCATTGATACCGCAGCCCTTTATGAAAATGAAGATAGTGTTGGGCAGGCCATTAAAGAATCCGGGGTTCCCCGTGAAGAACTATTCATTACAACAAAAGTATGGAATTCGGATCAGCGAAATGATTCAGTATTAGAAGCCTTTGAAACGAGCTTAGTAAAGCTTGGGCTTGATTACGTCGATTTATATTTAGTCCACTGGCCCGTAAAAGGAGAGTATAAACAAACATGGAAGGTTCTCGAAAAACTATATAAAGATGGCCGCATTCGGGCAATTGGTGTTAGTAATTTTAATATCCACCATCTAGAAGACCTAATGTCAATGGCAGAGATTAAACCAATGGTCAATCAAGTGGAATTACATCCCCTTTTAGCTCAGCCTGAACTTCGCGATTTTTGCAGAAAGCAGGAAATCCAAATAGAAGCTTGGGCTCCACTTGGGCAAGGTAGGCTCCTTGAACATCCTGTTTTAAAAGAAATTGCCGCAAGTCACAATAAATCAACAGCCCAAATCATTTTGCGCTGGGATCTGCAAAATGAAATTGTCACCATTCCAAAATCGGTTAAAGAAAGCCGTATTATTGAAAATGGGAATATCTTTGATTTTGTCCTTAGTGAAAGTGATATGGAGAAAATAAATGCACTGAACGAAAACAAGCGATATGGAGCAGATCCGGACAATTTTAATTTTTAAAATATGCTGTTTTGGCAAATACTGTTGCTTTACCTACTAAATTTCCCTAATACCTTTGATTAGGATGGGGATTTTTTTCCTCTCTTTTTTCAGTGTAAGCCTACGTAGAACACTTCTACATCGGCTTTTCCTCTCTTTTTTCGGGAGAATATCTACGTAGAACCCTTCTACCTCAGCGAATTTTATGATATATCAGCGAATCGAAGAGTAAATGTCAAATTGTCCTTAAATTTCAATAAAAACAACATTCTATAAAAAAAGAAACTTAACATAAAATGATAACGGGTTCAGTTAGAAGGTGGAAAATCTAATTTGACAGATATTTTGATATTAAAATTGGCAGGTATTAGGAACAAATAAAATAAGAAAAAGGATGTCATTTGACATCCTTTTTAGCTTATTATCGGCTATTTCTTTTTTTAAAGAACAAATAAATGATGCCAAACAACAAAATTACTCCAACAAAATATAGTAATAAATTATTCCAATTATATTCGCTATCACCCTGTTCACCGCTACCAGCTTATTTACCTTCATAGTTAGCTTTTATAAATGATTTTTCGCTTTCCTTAACTGCAATTGCGTCATTTATGTTAACACCTTTGATTGCATAGTATTCAGTGCCTTTGGGAAATTTATTTGAAAAATTACCACTATAAGTACCTTCGTTGTCTGAATACTTAGTAACCTCACCTATCTTCTTATCGATTTCTTTGGTTTCAAAATGAGTTTCCGAAACAATATAAGTATTACCATCATAGACAACAAAAGCATATGCCCATTTCGCATAAGCTGTACTAATAAGGAAAATACACCCGATTATGAAAACGAAAAACAGACTTATTATGTTTCGCAACACTATCTCTCCTTTAAAAATCAGACGATTTCGCACTATTATCGTTACATCTTTTAATCTATACTGGACTTTTTTTAAACCATATCAAGTTCTTTTTAAAGTTTATTTACTATTTATTTCAATTTAAACATTATTATTCCTTATTAAAGAATAGCCACAAATTATTCTGTGGCTTATCGTTATTTAAAATAAATAATATCCTTCAAACTCAACCGTTTCCGGAACCGCAGTTTGTTGCGCTGAGATAGTAGGAAATCTTAAATATTGTTTTAATATTTCAACCGCATGTTCAACTGATTCTGTTGTTTCATTTCTTAACTCCATTAGATTTTTATGACTCATGTATGTACCCTTTCTAAATGTAGATAACTTACCATTTCGATAGACGAAGGAAAATCCCTTTATTTTTTCTAAATATTCCGATAAATTTTGATATGCAGCACCTTAATTGCTCAAGAAGAAAATAAAACAGTTTATCAAAACTTCTGAGGGAGTATAGGATGTTTTGTTATTATAGACATTTAATTGTGTATTGCTTGAGGATTTTCCGATATTTTCCTTTCGTATTACTTGAAATTTATTTATATTATGGTAATATTATAAATAAATTTATAATATTCAGTATATTCTTAAAGGTTGATTCCGTTGTGTTCCTTTGCCTTCCATAACTTGTGTTGTAATACCCCTTCTTATTTAAATTATTTCTGTCATTGTCACGAAAAATTAAGAAATGATGAAATGGAGTGATTCAAATGTATAATTCACAAAGTGGTTCTTACGAAGTTGTAAACACTAATGTTTGTCATAATTGCGGTGGATTAACCATTAAAAATGAAGAACTTTCTTCAGACAAAAAACTGGGAATTGCCTATCCTATGTTTGGATGGCTATTCTCCGTTATTTCCCTTCTTTTTATTCCACTTCTGTTTGGAGCAGGAGCATTAATCCTGGGGTTTTTGACTTATCATGATAGAAATAAAATCCACGGTGCAATATTAATGTTTTTTGCAGCTGCTGGTTTAATCATAGGTTCAATTTTCAGTTTTATGGTTTCAGGAACTTTATTTATTTAGTGCAAATAAAATAAATTAAATTAAATATCATTATTGGTTGTTAGATTTAATTCAAATTGTAACTACTGTATAAATGCGGGGTGCCTGTACACCCCGTATTTTCTTGTTCCATATAATGTTTACCCGGTATTAAACTAAATGAACACTTAGACGAGATTTTCTATACTCGAATGAATTTCTTTTTAATTATTTCCTATATTATTCGAACAATAGACTTTTGAATCACATGCTTATCAGAACGATAAGTGTGTAAAGCACAGTTTTCCTTATTAGAAGCACTATTATATGAATAGGTTTTTTATCTGATGCATACTACATTTCAAAGTTTGAAAAAAGCGTCAAATTCATTTAGTATTCTCTTTTTTCCAATAGTCATAAATAATTTCTTTGAACATTTCATTTAAAGCTTTGCTTTTTTGATTTTTCAGCCAATCGACCTGGTCGATTGGAAGTTTTAATTTTAACCTAACTTCTTCATTAGGCATTTCCACTTTTCTTATTTCATCTAATGTGATGCCCTCTTCTATATTCGGAAACCATGAATCATTTTCGTTCACCCTATCGAAATCTTCATACTCTTGGGGGTCATCAAGCACACATAATAAATTTAGCTGTGGCAATCCACCTTGCAAGATTTTTACATTCATAATGGAATTGATGATTCTACCATCTTCTAATTCTATTTCAACAATGAGGTTATCTTCCTTTTTATATTTTTTCACCACAACCTCACTGACAATCATATCCAATTCTAAAGTGAAACCCGAACTTGATTCAAAGATATAGATCGCGTTTTTAAATACATGGATACTCTCACCATCAATTTTCACTGATTTTACAACTACCATATACCGTTCCCCCATAAAGTTGTTTCATCTATTCGCTAACAGACAGTTAATGGATATAAGGCCGATCCCTTTATGAGTTTTCGACAGATTGACCCCTTTTTATATAAATATCACATTTTTCCTCTCATTATATAACCAAATCCCATCTTTCTTCTATTAAAATATACAAAACTATTTAAGCTGTTGTTTAATATTCGGTGGTAAATCGGCTATTTTAAGAATTGTAACCCACAAATCGCAAACTATTTCTGAAACACAATTTCCTATAACTACAGTAGTACTGGTTTCACCTCCTAATTCTGGGTAAGCCTATCGTTTTCTTCCAAGATTTTTTCTATGGCAACAAGTATTTTCTTCCAATATCTTCATATTCAGATAGTTAAATATTTGGCTGACTGACCAAATAGAAGCAAGTGGATTTGCTATCCCTTTTCTCGCTATGTCCGCTGCTGCTGAACCATTTTATTAACAGACCCTCATCTATGTAACAAATATGAATCTCAATTAGTAACAATTAGTATTATTGATTTCAGTCTCTGCTTCAATCATCCTGCCAAATCGGTATCCTTCAATAAGAACATGTCGTTCGTGGTCACTTAATCGACGCTCCCATTTGGTTTCTAAATATAAAACGACTTCGTTATAGTAAATTTCCGGATAATCAAAAGGTTTATTCATAAATATGTCTCCTCCTTATCATAATCACCCCTACCTTAAAAGTCTTGTCCAAACCTTCCAATTTTAAAAGAAAATGTTAAAAACATTCTCTATTTGAGGCCCAGAAAGGATGATCAATAATGAATCTGAGGAAGAAACAATATTATTAGGGTAGATTTTCGAAAATATCGTAAAGAAAAAAGGACAACATTTTCAAGTAGCACCTATTTTATTTGCTTCATCAACAAAATGTGTTCCTTCAGAACCCATCCACGACATCATTGTCATGAGCAATTGGCTTTCTGCATGTAATAATAATTCTTATTGGCAATAATCTTAAAAAGCCAAAACGGAGTGGTACCCGTGCAGGCACTGGACCTTATGGAACGATTCTAGGAATTTTGAGTGTTTCCTCTTCAAGTACATGAATTCCTCCGATTACTTCATAAGCGGAACCTATTGAAACAAGCAAATCACCAGTGATAGCAAGTTTTTGTTCTTGGAGAAGTTTTAATAAATCCGTTTCTCCTATTTGCCTTGTTACAGATACGGCCTCTAATATTTGCCCAATCGTCCTAATCCAAACCCCTGTCAATATTTGTTGTTCACCGATTCTATTGGCATCTTCCTCTAACTTAAATAGCGACGATAAAGCTTTAAGTTCAAGGATTTGACCCAATACTTGAATCCAAAGCCCTAATAGTACCTCTTTTTCCAGTTCTAAAATTTTATTGCTTTTTTTATTGCTGGAATTTTTTTGGTTATGATTCTTTTGTTTTGGATAATCCATGCCTACCAACCCCGGAACTAAATTTTTCTTTATTTTATGTGATACAAATACAATTGTGTATTCCGTTTTAGAAAACCCAAAAAGCCAGGATAGCTTAAATCCTAGCTTTCTAGTTAATGTTCTTATGCAAATTAAATAAACCAAAATTCAAAGTCTTCACCATTTGCCTATAAATTCCCTGTGAAAAAATATTAACTGCAAAAAGATGTCTCAGGAATGGTTCTAGTTTCCTTCCTGTTCCTGAATAGGAATCAAAGCTAACATTTCTGACAAAATATCGTTTGTCGTCCCTCTTGCTCATTTTCTTCAAAAAAGTGAACTGTCCAATCTCCAAATTCAACTAACAACTCTTTAGGCAGCAGCTTATATTGATTAGATACTCCCAGATTCTCGGTCTGCGGTGACTGATAAAAGGTTTCCATAAAAAAATAACCATTCTCTTTTATCATGTTTTTTACTTTAGGAAAAAGTGAGCGATCAAGGTAATAAGTAATGACAACTAAGTTAAATGAACTGTTTTGCCAATTAAGATCATTCCATTTTGTTAGATCGTATACTCTTGGGTGGATTTTAAGTTTATTGTTAGTTGCCAGTTCCTGAACATAGTTTATAGCGACATCCGAAATATCAATGGACTGGACTTGATAGTTCATGCGCGCAAGAAATAAACTGTTTCCGCCCAGTCCACAAGCAAGATCCAGTGCTGTCCCTCCCTTAAGAAAATCAAATAGTTTTTCTAACCTAGGATTCGGTACAGGGTCCTTCTGTTCACACACACGTTCTTTATGTTTCGAATTCCATTTCATTCTAGTGTTCATTTGAAAATTCCCTGTGATAGTTTGTTCATAATAATCCACTCCTATTTCGAGCTGTTCTGTTATTTTTAATCAATAACTCTTGCCACATCACGGCCGCATTTTTTACATTTTCCTTCTAAAACAATGCCAGTTGATAAATCTTTAACAGTGTATCTTTCAATTTGTACGACATCTCCACAAGAAACGCACCAAACATTTCGTTCAAGCTTTCTACGGGTTTCTATGGGAATAGAAAGCCATTTCTTATTTGCGGAAAAAGAGATCACTTCTTGATTATCGTTTATATTGGGTTCATCTTCTACTTTCTCCAATAAAGCAATCACTTCATGGATGTTTGTCCTGACTTTTTTAACTTCAATCATTTGCCATGCATCCAATATGGTAATGAGCTCTTTATTGCCTGATTCAGCAATCTTATCTAATAAAAGAAGAATCAAGCCGCGGTTCCGGTCTTTTAATGTTTCAACAAATTCATATGTTCTATTTTCAGCAGCAGTTAGAAGCTTTTCCATTAATTCATTAGCATAAGTCTCGCGTTCAATGTCCCAGCCCTTATCGGTAAAGACAAGTAGTGGAAGTCTACCATTATATTCGATTGCCAAATAATGATGAATAATCATCCAGTCTATTTTTGCGAGAATCTCTTTTTGCGAAACCCCATTAAATGCTCCATATACAGGACTGTAGTTCAATTCTAGCTCTAATAGCTTTTTATCTTTCGAGCCCGCCAAGATTTTGGCAAGCATAGCACGGCCGCCACTCATGATCAAATCATCTGCCCCTCGCAAAATGACTTTTATTTCATTGGTTGGCAAAGACTTAATCCCGTTTGCATTAAGCTCATATGTTACTCGATTTTTACCCATCACTTCTCCCCCATTTATAAAAACAATTCGTCATACCTCAACCTATTACAAGTATAGCCATGAATAAATTTTTATAAAAGGATTATGTATATTACCCTATAATTTCTATTCTCTATATTCCACAAAAGCTTTCTACCCCATCAAAAGTTATAGTATTTGGCATAATATACTGAATAATATATCCACAAGAATTGCAAGAGTTTTCTGAATTAAATTATTGACGCGAAGTCATATTCCTTGTTATGATTTCCCTTGAAAATATATCCAAAAGAAAGGGATGATAATGGTGGGCTCAGAAAATTTTCTTCCAACACTGGATTTTGCCAAACAACTGGACAAGAATGATTCACTTGCGCGGTTTCGTAAAGAGTTTTATATAAATCCTAATTCCATCTATATGGACGGGAATTCCTTAGGACTACTTTCAAAACGAGCGGAACGGACACTGTTAAATACCCTTCAAGATTGGAAGGATTATGGAATCGACGGCTGGACAAAAGGAGAGCAGCCTTGGTTTTTCCTGTCAGAAAAATTAGCGAAAATGATGGCGCCGCTCGTGGGAGCTTCTGCTGAAGAGGTAATTGCAAGCGGTTCCACAACCATCAATCTTCATCAACTTGTTGCGACTTTTTATAGTCCAAAAGGATCGCAGACAAAAATTTTAGCAGATGAATTAAACTTCCCCAGTGATATCTATGCCCTAAAAAGCCAACTGCACACCCATGGACTTGATCCCGATGTTCATCTTATTCGTGTAAAAAGTCAGGATGGGAGATTAATAGAAGAGAATGATATTATCGAAGCAATGACCGAAGACGTAGCAATGATTATCCTGCCAACCGTACTGTACCGCAGCGGGCAAATACTAGATATCAGGCGATTGACCGAGGAGGCACATAAGCGAAATATCTTAATCGGCTTTGACGCCTGCCATTCGATTGGCGCCATTCCTCATTCATTCACAGATTGGGACGTTGACTTTGCTTATTGGTGTAATTACAAATATTTAAACGGCGGGCCTGGGGCAGTCGGTGGGTTGTATGTTAATCGTAAACATTTCGGAAGGTCCCCTGGTTTAGCTGGATGGTTTGGATCGAGCAAAGATAAACAGTTTGACCTTGAGCATGCCTTTACACCGGCGGATACAGCTGCGGCTTATCAAATTGGCACACCGCATGTATTAAGTCTTGCCCCGTTAATTGGGTCTTTAGAAATATTTGCAGAAGCCGGCATTGAAAATATTCGGCAAAAGTCCCTGCACATCAATCAATATTTGATGGATCTTATTAAACATGAGTTAGTGGATATGGGTTTTGTTATCGGGAATCCTAGCGAGAATATCCGCCGCGGCGGGCATGTCAGTCTTGAACATAATGAAGCCGCACGCATTTGCAAGTCCTTGAAAGAAAACGGGATTATTCCTGACTTCCGGGCACCAAACATCATCCGCCTGGCCCCTGTAGCCCTTTATAGTACCTACGAAGAGGTTTGGAAGGTAGTCCAAACTCTTAAAGTCATTATGACGGAAAAGCAGTTTGAGAAGTTTGCCAATGAACGTGAGGTCGTTGCGTGACATTTATTTTTAGAAATGCATAAGCCGGAAAGCAGCCGGGAAAAATGATTGGTTTTACTTATTTAACAATCATCGGGGCCCTTCATCTCGTTAGGTTAATGCTTACGGCTTGGGTTTCCAATTTTAAGATATTGCTTTTAGTTCGGAATCCCATGGTTAACCTTTTTATCGGTTTCTTACTTTTTCATGAATATAAGAAAGCTTCGAATCCAGGATTCTGCAAACCAATGAGACAAATATTATTGACTTATAAAATAGGAGGATGGATTTATGGGGAACTTAGACAACAGTCCGCAAAACAAGGCTTCAGGGCTGGAAAAAGAGATTCAAACCGATTTTCAAAAAGAGATGTCATATGGAGATTATCTTCACCTTGATAAAATTTTATCAAGTCAGCATCGACTTTCGAATCATCACGATGAAATGCTGTTTATCATCATCCATCAAACGAACGAGTTATGGATGAAACTAATCCTGCATGAATTGAATGCTGCCATTCAGTGTATTCTTCATAACGATTTGGAACCATCATTTAAAATGTTATCGCGTGTTTCAAGAATTCAACAGCAGTTAATCCAGTCATGGAACGTTCTTACTACCTTGACCCCAGCTGATTATATGCAATTTCGTCATAAGCTTGGGCATTCATCCGGATTCCAATCCTATCAAAACCGCCAAATTGAGTTTGCTTTAGGACAAAAAAATGCTCACACCCTAGCGGTTTATAAACATCAGGTTGATCTATTTGAATCCTTGAAGAAGTCCCTTCATGAACCAAGTATTTATGATGCAGCCATCTCAGCACTCGCCGCCCATGGATTACCTGTTGATGAAAAAGTTCTTTTACGGGATTGGTCGCAAGGCTATGAGGCAAATCTTAGTGTCGAGGATGCGTGGCTGACCGTTTATCGAAACACCGAGAAATACTGGGATTTATATGAACTAGCAGAAAAACTGGTAGACATAGGGAATCAACAGCAGCTCTGGCGCTTTAATCACATGTCCACGGTAGAAAGAATCATCGGGAATAAGCAAGGGACAGGCGGCTCTTCCGGGGTAAACTATCTAAAAAGAGTTCTAGACCACCATTTTTTCCCTGAGCTCTTAAGTCTTCGAACAAAGCTTTAATAACTTAAGTCACAAACACTAGAGGAGTAGGAGGCTGTTGACCAATGAATAAATGGATGGATATTTCGCAGCGGCTGGACAATCAGATTCCTGTCTGGCCGGGAGATACACCTTTCAGCTACAAAGTGAGCTGGAGCAAAGAAGATAGCGGATCAGTCAATGTGGGTCAGATGACGATGAGTACTCATACGGGCACCCACATTGATGCGCCGTTTCATTTTGATAATGATGGAAAAAGAGTCATTGAACTTGATATAAATCTGTATATCGGGCCGGCGCAAGTTGTTCATGTACCAAATGTGACGAGCATCGGTGTTAAGGAATTAGCCGGGATGGATTTAGACAACGTAACTCGACTAATTATTCGCACGGATGCATGGCAGGAGCGACAAGTGTTTCCTGATTCAATCCCTCCGATTGAACCAGAATTAGCGGCGTATCTTGCTGAGCTTGGAGTTAGGCTGCTTGGCCTTGATTTACCCTCAGTTGATCCATTAGATAGTAAAGAGCTTTCAGCCCATCATGAACTTAATCGTTTCGGCATTCATATTTTAGAAGGATTAGTATTAGACGATGTTGCGCCAGGAGATTATGAATTAGCTGCCCTCCCACTCCCATTAGTGGAGGCGGATGGAAGTCCAGTCCGTGCCGTGATAAGGAAATTAAAATAGGCCTTAACAAATTTGTTAAGGTCTTATTTCATGCTAGCATGCTGTGAGGAAAAATGGGGTAAGTCCCCAGGAAAATGTGATCATTATCCGAGAACATTAAAACTTTACTTCTCTGAGGGACTGGCCCGGTTTGCTACAATACCTACACTCTCAAGATTACGAACACTTACCTTTCTCGTAATTTGAGAGAGTTTAAGATTTTAAAGTACATGGTTTAAGA
>NZ_DALZYO010000003.1:0-36662 GCF_031988165.1 Neobacillus sp. | reverse complement strand
TGATCGACGATAGTTGCTAGGTTAGTACACCCTCTATCGCAGATAGAGGGCTTTCTTCTTTATGCTGCTTTTTTGATATCTATTTTTTTCCCTTCTTTACGCCACTTCTTAAATTCAGCCGTAGCTGTGAAAAAGACGTATGTGGATGAGTTAAGGGCCGATTCAAAGGAATCTTGTAAAGCACCTGTAAATGATAAAGGTGTCACGATTGTTTGCTTAATTGGCTAGTAATTTTGTTCTTAACCCTGACATTTCTTTATCCATTAAGGAAGAAGCTTTGGCAAGCTCAATTAGCTGCTTTTGAGCATCCTCAGGTATAGTCTCCCCTTGATATTTATAATTTAGTTTATGCTCGGTGGATGCCCAAAAATCCATAGCGGAAGTACGAATTTGTATTTCTACAGGAACCCATATTATTTCGTTGGATAGGATGATTTGGGTTTCTACAATCAGGTGCAAACTTTTATATCCGCTCATTTTCGGGTTCTGAATATAATCCTTTACGCGTATCATTCGAATGTCTTCACGTTGCTCGATATGCTCCTTCAACATATATACGTCATCAATAAAACTTGTGACAATTCTAACACCCAAAATATCTCTTATTTCATTCCTTACCGCTTCTTGAGTTAAAGGAATTTCTTTTCTTTGTATTTTCTCTACCAAAGATCTTAATGTTTTTAAACGTGTTTTCATATGTTCAATAACGGAATAGCCATGGTGTGTTTTCCACTCCAAGTCAATAATCTTGAAATCACTTTCTAATTCATGTAATGCCATTTGGTAAGGTAAAAAGAACCCCCTCCAATTGTCTAATACTTTTTGAATAACCTCGATTTTTATCTTTTCTTTCAGCATGTCCACAGCCCTCTCATTATTTTTCTGTTATCATAATCCGTGATGTAAATTTTATAAAGATAGACCAACGGGGAGAAAAATTCCCACGGTGTGTTTAGATTTATCTTAACACAGTTTTGATAAAAAAAGGCACCCTCCAACAAAAGGAAGGTAGCCGAAAAAGGGGTTAAAAGGTTTAATGAAATGAAAACGGAGGAATTAGCAAACCAATTAATATCTAGAGAGCCTCAGATTATCACTTTGCTTCGCTTTTCTTTCATAATTCTTAAAACGTTTTTTAGGTATGACAAACTCTTAATGGTCCCGGTTCACAATATAATTCATTAAATGCTTCAGAAATGAGGTATTGCGCGGCACCTCTTGCAACGATTCCATTGCAAGACAGTAATGTTCCCACATCTCTTTTCTAGCACCATCAGAACCTAGGATGGACACAAACGTCGAATGGTTGTTTTCAGCATCTTTACCAATTGGTTTTCCGAGTAAGATCTGATTACCTTCAACATCTAGCAGGTCATCCTTAATCTGAAACGCAATCCCAGCATGATAGGCGAATTTTTTCAAAGCTTCCGTTTCGAACTCTTTTGCATGAGCGAGAATGGCGGGCATGATGAGTGAAGCTTCGAATGCTTTTCCCGTTTTATAAAAGCACATCTTATTCAATTGTTCCAGTGTCAACTGTTTCCCTTTGGAATCCAAGTCCATCGCCTGACCCTTACACATATC
The DNA here is from genome assembly GCF_031988165.1 of Neobacillus sp. Taxonomy (NCBI): domain Bacteria; kingdom Bacillati; phylum Bacillota; class Bacilli; order Caryophanales; family Bacillaceae; genus Neobacillus; species Neobacillus sp. Next base: position 35,078 of record NZ_DALZYO010000003.1, on the reverse strand, counting down.
CCCTGTCATTTGGGCCGAATATTGAATCAAGTTAAGCACCGTTTTCGAATCAAACTGGTCAAGTGATGCTTGTTCCTCTATAGCCTTCTGTGTCAGAAAGAGACCGGTTAATTCCGCTACGGCAATGTTGTATACCATGTGTAGAGTTGGACGTCCCCTACGGATGGACGCATTATCCTGGGATGGGAGATCATCGAAGATTAGGGATGCCGTATGCATATATTCTAATGATCTCAATAGTGGTGTGATTGCTGAACTTTTTAATCCATATTCATTTACACCCATAGCCCAAGTCATTATTGGCCTCAATCGCTTTCCATCGCCGTCCAAACTGTAATTGGCAGCATCAATAATTGGCTCTTTCATCAGAGAATTATTCTCGGTTTGAGGGATATTTAAGATGTTATTGATCTGAATGCGTACGGTTTCAATCGTATCTAAAAAGTCCTCCTGTTCCTTCCGTTCATTTTTCAGAATGGTAATTATATGGTCCCGAATCAGTTTATCAAAGAAATCCACATCATCTGCTTTTTGAACCATATGTTGAATCACACGATTGAATTCCAGATTTCCAGATGCAAATAGCTCCATCACTTCGTTGTATTTTACCTTTCCCATTCGTTCTTTAAATCGTTTTAGACCATTTATGGCACGATCCAGAATCACCTCACATGTCTTGGGATCTGAATGGTACACGTTATGGATCAAATGGGAGATGACCGTCCAGTATAATTCAAAGGGGTTGATAAGATCCTGACGCTTATCATGATATTTCATATAATAGGTATACGGTGTTACGGCCCCCTCCTTCATATCATCAAACATATCTGCAAAATCATCAGCCAGCTGGTTGTAAATGCCATAATAGAATGTTCGATTGTCAAAGCCCTCATCCGCAGGAGCACTGATGACGGACCGGACGATCAATCGGGAAGAAGAGGATTTTAAAATGATCGGTATATAAAGCTCTTCATTTGTGTAATTGGCATTGGATAGATCCTTAACACGGTCCACTTCCTGCGAATGAAAAAAAACATAGGATTGCTCGAAAAAATTTTTTCTTGTCTCGCGTCGCTGATGGGACTTAATATACTTAAAGGCATTTCGGAGTTCCGAATGAATATATCGGATCAAATCCATGTTTTTTCCTGTCCACTCACCCATTTCTGGCACTGATCCGGTGATAAGGGTGGTACGTATCAAATTGGAATATTGTTTTTTCTCTTTAACGGACAAGACGTTGGTATCCAGAAGATCGTCAATGAAGGGATAGGTCAGACCATAGGAATAGCCGAGCCTAATCGCTTCATCCAGTTTCTGAGTACGTTCTTTAGGTGTTATTTCATTGTCCATTTCTTCAACCACGTGCATCATTACCCCAGCAATGATTTTAATAAGTTTTCTCTGGGCTTGCTCAGCATCCATCTCCTTTGGAATATGGGAGGATACAGTCTTTAGTTTGTTTAACAACCAGATGATGGTGGATTCAATGCCTTCCTTCTGGGCCCACCGGTACAAGCCGGCCATGCTCATCGTCTCCGTTTTGTCTCCTCGGTCTGTTGCGTTGGAATGAATCAGATGAGTTTTTAAACTGTCAACGACACGCCGCACCCTGGTCTGTGTGTCTGGTGAGTTCAGTGCTTTACCCAGGTCTCGCATGAAAATATAGGAGATGCTTCGATACAGGTAATTATCTAGTTTACCTGTGGAATCCAGCCATTTGATATAATTATGATATCCCTGGGAATCATGTTTTCTATTTCTCCGTGAAAAAAAGGATAATAAGGGATGATGAATATGGTTCTGTTTCCATGAATGTAGATCTTTTGTTAAGGTAGGGACATAGGTCTTCTGCATGACCTGGAGATAAAGTGATTGAAAATAATCAACGGCCTTCTGCTCAGCCAGCTGATAGCATGCATCGGCATTTTTTATTAATTGCTCATTCATACTATACATACCTCTACTTAATGGTCTCTTATACATGTTTGGAATGAATTCGTACAAACATTTCCTTTAAAACTATCATAATCTATTTATGTATAGTCCTAAACCAACATCTTTATAACCATTTAGCTTTATATTGCCATCTAGAATATTGGTTATCTTTCATCAGGATTCCATTTTTCGTATTTCTTCTATTCTACTTGATTTGACAAAATTTAAAAAGTGCCCGAACCCTTATTATTGTGGAAAAAGGCTATCCTCAGCAACGTGTCTTTTTGCTAAGTTTCTAATCTAGTAAACTTAGTTTGCGGTGTGAATCTAAAAAGGAGGAATAGCGAGAGCATTGTGATATCTTAATAACGGCGTTCTTATGTTATTTAAAGAGTTGCTTATTTTCCGGGCAGATTCCTCCACAAGTTCCCTTTTTAAGTTACCTTTTTTGGGAAATTTCCCTCGTACCCGTCTATTTTCCCATTTTACCCGCCTTCCTTTCAGTTCCACTCCAAAATAGTCAAAAAACCAGGCGTCATGCTTGTCTCAAATAACTTGCCCTTATGTTAGATAACAATTCTGTACCTGGGGCCGTGACACAGACACTGGAATTCCTGGTTAACAGAGTGAGAAAATTGATCACGGACAGACAATTGTTCTTTGGCACTCATCCTTTTAATTTTTCACCTCTTTATTCAATTTTGGAAACATGGGATATTTAGAGTAACGAAAACTATTATCCTAGACAATTTTTTTGTGAAAAATTCTGACTATTCTTCGTGGAAAGGGATAGTTTAGTGCCCGCCCCTGGTGCAGAGTCCCTGCCATTCCACATCACCGTCACATTCAATAACTAGCCGGGTATGCACTCCTACGATTACCAGTAGAACAAACATATAAAGATACTTTAGTGGAAATCATTTTGCCTGTAGTATCTCCATTGTTTCAGTAAAATTACTAGTTAACTCTCTCTAATGGAAGTTTCTTTTTATGAAATAGGAAATAAACAAGTCAAATTCTCAGTAATATATTCCACTATTTCGTAAAATTGGATTTAATATGTCATTTATATAGGAATAATGTCATAATTCTATTTTGCCTGTAATGCTGTTAATCAAACTTTAAAGAAATGTAACAGAATCGTTCTGTAAAACGTGTACTAGCCAATGTTAAAGTAATACCATACGAATTTTCAGGAGGTAGCAACATGAAAAACACTTACATGGAAAAATTAGTTGTAGCTTGTGTAGCTACATTTGCATTTATAGGTCTTCAAATTAATACGGTCGAGGCTAAAACTGAAAATCCAGTTGTAAAAGAAGCGAACCTTTTGGAACTTGGACAACAATACGGTTTAACCTTTGATAATATAAAACAAGTTAATAATCGTCATGCCAATGGGGTTTTTTTAGAAGAATTGGGCCAAATTCCTGATAAACCGAAAGTATTAGGAATACAATCATCAGAACCGCAAATAGAAACGCCCGATAAAGAACTAGAGAAACCAGCCGTTTTAATTTCTAATGAAGAGAAAGACTTATTTGCCAGATTAGTAGAAGCTGAAGCAAAAGGTGAATCATATGAAGGAAAAGTAGCAGTTGCGACCGTCGTATTAAATCGAGTAGATTCTCCTCATTTCCCAAACACAGTTACAGATGTAATTAAACAAGTGGTTGGAAAAAGCTATGCCTTTTCACCTGTTCAAAATGGTCAAATTAGTAAGCCAGCATCAGATGAGTCAAAACGAGCCGTAGACGAAGCACTAACGAGACATGATCGTTTAAATGATTCCATTTATTTTTATAACCCAAAAATTGCAACGGATCATTGGATTCGTACTCGTCAAGTAGTAAAGACAATTGGTGCTCATGTATTTGCAAAATAATGAATAACGAGCCGTTGAATGATGCTTTTCCAGCTTGTAAAATCAAAAAAATAAAAAGTTCCAGGCACCATCATCATAAATGGATGGTGCCTGGAACTTTTTTAATGTAGTATTCCGGGTGAGGTGAACCTTTTTTTCATATCTAATGCTGCTGCCTTGTCTAAATGAATTACCTGTATGTTCTAGGTATATCCTTTGTTCTTTTACTTTTATGTGCGTTTCATCAAAGCTTCATAAAACATTCGACGGTATGTGATGTTATCCCACTCGCGATTTAATCCAGCTCAAAATTTAGCTTATAGACTTTTTTTAAATATTCCGGAATATCCCAAATGCAAACAAGTCCTTTTGGAAGAGAAACCAACATATTTTCTGTTACATTATAAGTTATTTCTCCTACTGTAATATTTACTTCTCCTTCATGTACATAAAATGTTTCAGTTTCTTCCACTTCCCATTGTTGAGCCTTGTGTGTCGTATTTTCCCAGGGTTCCCATGTATCAACTCCGTTTTGCTCGAATTCTTGAGTTGAAATCTTTTTAACAACAAACGCCATCAGTCTTCCTCCTTATAAAAACTAAATGAATTAAGAAATCTCATTAAAATAATGAATATAAAATCAATTAGATTATTTTTTGAACATCTTTATATTTTTCATTTTCATTAAGATTCCTTAATCTATGAAACTCTCTATACATAAAGACAACAGCTACTATAAATGCAAGTACATCTGCAATCGGTATGGAGTACCATACACCATTAACCCCCAAAAAACTAGAAAGAATATAGAATAGTGGTATCGCAAAAAGAAAAGATCTCCCTATTGCTATAAATGTTGCCTTAATGTTTTGCTCGATTGCTTCAAAGTAACATGATATAAGCAAAATGATCGCCGCAAGCGGAAAAGTAAGATTGAACACTCTGGTCGACCATACACCGATATCTTGCAAATCAGCGTCTCCACCTGTAAAGAAACTAACTATTGAATCAGTAAAGAAAAATAATAATACGGTAAAGAAAATAGTCATTATGAATGTGAATTTAATTCCTAACAAAGTAGCTTCCCTTACTCGATTATAAAGTCTAGCTCCGTAATTATAGCTAATTAAAGGTTGAATACCGGTTGTTATTCCCATAATTAAAAGTACGAGAAAGTTAGTTATATATCCATTTTGGATTGTAAAGGCAGATACATGTAACTCTCCCCCTAATGAAGCTAACAAATTATTGATGACAATAATGGAGATAAACATAGTAAGTGAAATTGAGAATGAGGCAAAACCAGTGGCATTAACTTCTATCATATTGCTAAGCTTCATCCTAAGATCCTTCAACTTAGGTTTTAAGGAAGTTTTACTAAAAAGAAAATAAAAAATCAGCAGACTTGGGAACGATGTAGAAATATTATTAGACCAAGCAGAAGCTACTACTCCATATTGAAAGTTATGATATAGAATTAATTCAACAGTAGCAGCCAAAATCGCTCCTGCAAACCAACTCAACGTGCTAAGTCCTGGTCGTTCATCGAGAATAGCGAAAACACTTAGAATAACCGCTAATACCTGAAACGGGAAGAAAACCCAAGCGTGATTTCCAAATTGCATTGCGTACGGTAAAGCCGCATCATTCGCACCAAAAAAACGCATTAGAGGTTCATTATAGATGTAACCAAAGATAGCAATAACCGTTGACAAGATGACACCGAACCAGATCGATTGACCAGTAATACTTCTCGCTTCATCGATTTTGCCAGCTCCCAATCTTAGGGCAACAACCGCTCCAGCTCCCACTCCAATTAGTACACCTATGGCACGAGAGAGAACTTGTACAGTATAACCAATACCAACCCCTGCCATCTCTTTTGTCCCTAATTGCCCTACAATATTTCCGTCTACAAATGAAGGCGCTGCCAAAAAAATGTTACCTAGAATAGCGAGGAAAATATAACGGTAAAACAAACTCTTTATATTTTTTGTTCCTAATTCCCTTTCTTCAAGTGTTTTAGCGTCAATAGTTGATTGCTCTTGGACATCTATTTTCTTCATAACCTTCCTCCCTTAATTGCAATTATTAATTAGAAAACCATCCAACAGGGTGTGCCTTATAGCTTACATTAATTTGTTTTATTTCTGAAAATTCATCAAGGCCAAATATTCCTAAGCCTCTTCCGATTCCACTCTGTTTATAACCACCCCATGGAGCTTGTATAGTTGCTACATGATAGCAGTTCACCCAGGTGATGCCTGCCTTTATTTTCTTGACTACACGCATCGCTTTCTCTATATCTTTACAAAAAACAGCACCACCCAATCCGAATACTGTATCATTTGCTAATGTGATTGCTTCTTCTTCATCTTTAAACTTTTGAATTACTAAGACTGGGCCAAATATCTCTTCTTGAACAATTCTCATATCCGGTCTAGTATTGGTGAAAATTGTGGGTTCAACAAAAAAGCCGTTTTCAAAACCGTTATCTATTATTCTATTTCCTCCACAAGTAAGTGTTGCACCTTCCTGTTTTCCTATTTCGATATACCTTAATACCTTTTGCATATGGGCTTCACTAATAAGCGGTCCCATTTCACTAGTAGTTTTATTACCATGACCAATGACTATCTTTTTTGCACGCTCTACCAGTCTTTCAACAAATTGGTCGTGAATACTATCTTCAATTAGGAGACGGGAAGCTGCTGTACATACTTGACCACTATTTAAGAAGATATTGAATAGTGCGTTATCTACGGCAATTTCTAAGTCATTATCAGCAAACACAATGTTTGGAGATTTCCCTCCTAACTCTAAAGAAATTTTCTTTGTATTTTCTGCAGCAACACGCATAATATTCTGTCCTGTTTCCGTTCCACCAATAAAGGCCACTTTATCTACCAAATTACTATCTACCATTTCGCTGCCAACGATACTTCCTGGTCCCATTACTAAATTAGCAACTCCTGCTGGCACACCTGCCTTTTCGAAAATTTCGAACAGTTTAACTGCTGTGACAGGTGTGATCTCTGATGGTTTTAATATAAATGTATTTCCTGCTACTAGTGCAGGCGCAATCTGCCACGAAGCCATAAGGAGTGGAAAATTCCATGGAACTATAAGACTGCACACCCCTATTGGTTCACGGATAACTATTGTCTGAACAGAATCGCCAACATTAAACATTTCACCTTCTGGTTGAGTAATAAGGCTTGCATAGTATCGGAAACAATCAATCGCATTTTGAACATCTATTTTTGCAGCCAGTAACATCTTTCCATTATTTAATGTTTCAAGCATCGCTATTTCCTCTGCGTTTTCTTCCAACAAATTAGCGATTTTATGCAAATATTTTGCACGAGTTTTAAAAGGAAGTGTAGACCAAATTCCGCTATCGAAAGTTTTACGTGCTACCGATATAGCATATTTGGCATCCTCAGCAGCACCTTCAGCTACTACTGCAATTAGCTCACCATTTGCGGGGTTTATTACTTCCCTTTTTTCTCCAGTTGTAGAAATAATCCATTCCCCATCGATAAACATATTAAGTTCCATCATTTTTATCCTCTCCTTTACGCTAACCAATCAAGCAAACGATGATACTTACTTGCTAAATTGATAAGCAAGCCTTTCTGACTTGAAAATGGAAATGGCTTTAACTTCATTTCACCAAATCGATACATATCTTCACTTTCTTTAACAACGTATTGTGCAAGTAATTTCCCAAAAAGAGTAGCTAAAGAAGCACCGTGACCACAATACCCAGCTGCGAAGAATGTGCCATCTTCCATTCTTCCGAGAACCGGGAACATATCTCTTGTTACACCAATTAATCCGTCCCAACGATAATTAACATTACATCCCTTTAATTCAGGGAAGACTTTAATCATCGCGTCATAGACTTCGTTGTATACGCTTTCACCTCGGTTTGGAATAATATCTCCTCCACCAAATGCAATTCGGGAATCTGGTGTCCTACGAAAATAATATAAGAAGTTACTCGTATCAAATATCATTTGTCCTTTTGGAAGCAATCTTTTTAACGTCGATTCTGGTAAAATTTCTGTCGCGATGATTTGACTACTAATAGAAAGAATTCCTCGATGAAGCGGTTTCATAATTTTTTCAGAATAAGCATCCGTTGCTAAAATGAGTTCTTTCGCTTTCACTTTTCCTGATTTTGTAAATACTTCTACGTATCCTGATTCTCTTTTCACATTTAAAACTTTCGACTTTTCATAAATCTTTGCACCATGTGATTCAGCTGCCTCTGCTAAGCCACGTACATAATTTAGAGGATGAAAAGAGTAACTCAAAGGATCTTCCACACCGCCGTGATATGCTGTGGAATGGATAACCTCACCCATTTGATTTTTCTCAATTATTTTTGTTTCATATCCAAAATGCTTATTGATGAACTCACTTTCTTTTTTCATCCCCTCAAAGTGCTTCGCTTTAAAAGCAGCTACAACATGTCCTGTTTTTTGGAGGGAACAATCAATCTGATAATCATTTATTAATTGCTCAACAAGTTGTAGACTCTCTATTGAAAGTTCGTTAAGTTGCTTTGCTTCATCCAAGCCCCACTTATCGGCAAGCTCCATTAATGTAGGTTTGTATCCAGGCAAAAGCATCCCACCGTTACGACCACTTGCTCCCCATCCCACGGTTTCTTGTTCCAAAACGATCGTATTGTATCCCCTTTTCTGTAAGTGGAGGGAAGCAGATATACCGGTAAAACCGGCTCCAACAATGACTACATCAGTATTTTCATCTCCCAAAAGTACAGGACGTTTTTTGAGGGAATTGGCTGTAGCTTTCCATAATGATAAAGTACTCATGAAAATTGTCTCCTTTTAGTAGTTAATTAGTTTATTGTTTTATATTTTCATATTTAGAGGTGCTTCTCTCAAATAGGATTTCTCCATCGACTATAGTCATGGTTACTGTTAAATCTTTAATATTCTGCTCTTCTGTATTCAGAATGCTATTATCTAATACTACGAGATCTGCAAGTTTCCCTACTTCGAGACTTCCCTTACGCTCTTCCTCAAAGCTTGCATACGCCCCATTCCATGTATACATACGAATGGCTTCTAATACACTGATTCGTTGATTTCCACCTACATTAATACCATTTTTGCTTTTTCTATTTACGGCAACATGGATTCCTAATAACGGATTACAGGAGGTTACAGGACAATCAGAACCAGCGGCAGCTATAATCTTTTGATTCAAGTAATCACGTAGAGGATACATATGATCTACGCGCTCTCCATAATTCTTGATATAACCTTCACCAAATTCATAAAAGAATGGAGGATTCGGAATAGGAATGACATCAAGGTTTTTCATGCGCTCCTGTAAGTCTGGTTCAGTAATACCAGCATGTTCAATACGATGCCGACAGTTTTTTCGAGGATACTTTTTCTGTGAACTCTCAATACTGTTCAGAACCATTTCAATTGCTCGATCTCCTTGAGCATGTGCTGTTATCTGATATCCCTTTTGATGTGCTTTGGTTAAAATCTTATCAATTTCTTCTTGAGTATAATAAAGAATTCCATAATCATTTGGATTACTAGTGTAAGGTTTTCTTGTTGCGATAGTTGGACCACTACTGCTTCCATCAGTAAATATTTTAGCTGGTCCAACTCTAAACTTATCGTCACCTATACCAGTAACAATTCCAGCATCAATCATTTTGTCAATAAACTCTTCCGAATTATTCAACGAACATATCATTGCATATACACGAACCCGAACCTCTCCAGATTGTACTGCCAAGAAAATGTTTCTGAAATGATCTGGACCATGCCCGCCAGCATCATGAATACTTGTAATTCCATAGGAGAGGAACTCATCAGATGCTAGCTTAAAAGATCTAAGCAATTCTTCACCAGAATATTTTGCTGCCTCAGCCATCTTCATATTTGTACTCTCAATTAATCTCCCAGTTAATTTACCTGTCTGATCTCTTTCAATTTGATCATTCTCATAATCAGTTGTATTTTCATTAATACCCGCTATCTCTAGCGCTTTACTATTTACCACGCATATATGGTTACATGTTCGAGAAATATAGATGGGGTGTTCCGTGGAAATTTCATTTAATTCATCTATTGTTGGATATCTTCCCTCCAATATGGTCATTTCGTTAAATCCTGAAGCTCTAATCCATTGTCCGGTTGGTGTTTCTAATTTTTTTGCCTTAAGAGCTTGTAGAAGGTCTTTTATTGACTTGATTTGTAGCTCTTTACAATCGACTCCTAATTTATTCGTTCCGTGTAGAATATGTAGATGCGAATCAATAAACCCTGGAAGGACGGTTTTTCCTTGCAAATCAATAACCTTTGTTTTCTCAGTAATATAAGAACTTGTATCCTGATTTGATCCTACAGCAATAATTTTGTTCCCTTTAATAGCAATCGATTGTTCAACATTGTTTTCATGATCTACCGGTACAACCTCACCATTTAGAAATACAATATCAGCAGCCACACAATTTCCTCCTTAATAATGTAATTTAAGAGAATAAATATATTAAGAATTTTCTATATTTTTGTATTGTTATGTAAATTCGTTATACTTATAATAATTGTTAGGTTTAACTTTATGTCAATAGGATATTATTGGATTATTTCTTAAAAATATGGAGTTAATGACCACTTTTTTTGTAGGGTTGGAGGGGTATAAATGAAAATCGGATCTTTTGCTAAACTTTTTAATGTTTCTGTCGACACTATTCGTTACTATATTGAACTAGGGTTATTAGTTCCGGAAAAAAAGGGGGCCCAGTTTCATATGAATCAATCCTGCCTCGATGACATGGAATTAATAGTAGAACTAAAGATTTTGCAATTCTCATTAAAAGAAATTCAACAATTCCTTTCGTACAAACGTTTAACGATGAATATTGACATTGGTTATTACAAAAAACTCTTATTAGAGAAGAAAAACAATTTTTTAGAAGAAAAAAAGGAACTAAACCGATTCATTAGACTCGTGGATAATAAGTTACAATCCCTCGATCTGCCTAATGTTCCATGTAGTTCTAAAGGTGTCCCAATTTCATTTGTTCCATTTTTTTATTGTCCGTATTGTAAAATCCCATTAATTATTTCTGATGCGTCCATATTGAACAGTTCTATTTCTTCAGCAAAACTAACTTGTTCATGCGGTTACTTTACCTCGATACAAGATGGAATAATTATTACTTCAAATTTAGAGGAATCCCCCTACTGTATCCTAAATGATGAAACTATGAAAGAATTCAACCCAAACTTTGTCAGTTTAAGGGAAAAAGGAGATCAATGGATAATTAATTTATTGAAGGAACAAAATTTATCTAATAAAGTCGTAATTGAAACAAATATTGATATTTCTGCATCCTTACCAAAGTACATATCGTCACTTGACCTTGACACCTTTTATATATTTTGTGGTTTCTCTTTGACTATGATTAAAAAATTGAGGAATTTTATTGAAAGAATCAATCCAAAACTTCGTGTCATTTATATTCAAAATACTGACTATACTCTTCCTCTTAAACCAGGGTCAATAGATGTCATAATAGATAGTATTACCACTAACGATATTTGTTCGCATATGAATGTCTTCCCCATTACCTTATTACAAAATTATATAAATCAAAATACTAAGGTTATTGGTAACTATCTATATTACCATGAAGGTGCAACCTCTTTACTAAATTTTCGTACCTTATATCCGAATTCACATCAACATGTCTTATATCCAAATTATCTTGAGCATAACTTAGAGAAAGAAGGCTTAAAGATTCAGTACAAAACAGTTATTGGATCGACAGATAACCCTGGTATTTTTCTTGATTATCATGAACAGGGTGAAAAAGTTAATCTACTCGGTTATATTGCAAATAGAATAGATAATTTTAAATTCTCGGAAATATTTTGAACCCCACATCTTTTATTACTTTTTATGATTTTTGTCGCCACTTCATCTGTATTACGCGTTAAGAAGGTATGCCATTCACAATCCACATTTCAAAAAAAAATTATAACAAATAAGGCTAGGTAGCATACCTAGCCTTTGTTAGAATACATATTTACCCGCAATCTCCACTAGTGGGGAAGTAACGGAACCCAGTAAAAATGGAAGGATTCCAAGCAGGGCGGAAGCACTCCCGGCAATGTGCCATTGTGATTGAATCGCTAATGTAAAAGTATTCGGAGAAATAATCCCGATCGATGAGTTAAATAAAAAAAGCGAAATAACGAGCGCAAATAAAGGTCCATGAGAAAACACTACAAGCTTCGGTCTGGAAAGGTAGATAAACATTGTTTTAAGAAATCATGCTGTTCCTTCCGCTTTTGTACCGGCCATATCTTTCCGTTAAATCCTTTTTTATTTTTCCAATTAAGACAGCTCAAATCACTATTCAGCTTTTTTAACCATAAAGCAAACTAGCATACAAGGCTCACTGCCATTATTAATGCACCAGTGCTCCTCACCAGCTGGGATCAGTGTTGCATCTCCAGCCTTTTCCACACTGTATTTACCATTACAATAAGTATCCACTTCTCCCCTGAAAATATAGGAGTACTCATCCTCATCATGACAGCTCATGCCCACAGCTGGAATTCGTTCGCCAGGTGTGAGCGAAATAACACTCATGCTCACTTCTTTAAAATCTCCCTGCTTGATGAAAAATTTTTTCATTTTATAAAGTGGCATGCCAATAGGCTCTACTTGATTAATATTGATTTTTTCCATTTCATTTTCCCACCTATTCTTTTTTGAGTTTTGGATCTAGAAAGTCTCGTAGACCATCGCCTACGAAGTTAGCACCAACAGAAATTGAGAAAATTGCTAAACCTGGGAAGGTAGACACCCACCAATTTTGAATAACCTTTGCGCCACCTGATACCATTGAACCCCACTCAGGTGTAGGCGGTTGTGTACCTAGTCCAAGGAAGCTTAGTCCAGAGAACATCAAGATTGCATTTCCAAGGTCAAGTGTTGCCATAACCAATAATGGACCAAGACTATTCGGTAAAATCTCCAAAAATAGAACTCGAATATGTGAAGCCCCCATAACGCGAGAAGCAGTAACATACTCGCTTTCTTTTAGAGAAATAACCATTGATCGCATCAATCTTGCATAATTTGGCCACCAGATAATAGCCATTGCAAGTACTGAATTTAGGATACTTGGTCCAAGTGCAGCAGCGATTACCATCGCCAAAATTAGTGGTGGAAACGCCATAATGAGTTCTGAGAAACGCATCATCGCTTCGTCTACTAATCCACCTTTGTAGCCTGCTATTCCCCCATATAGGATACCGAAGGCAAAAGCACTAATAACGGTTATAATACCCGCTGTTAAAGAAATTCTAGAGCCATACATAACCCGTGAGAATACATCACGACCCAACTCGTCAGTTCCAAAGAAGTGTGAAAAGCTTGGAGATTGGTATCTAATGGATAGATCCTGTGCTGTTGTACTATGTGTAGCGATTGACGGTGCAAAAATAACAACGAGAATCCACAATGTACAAATGATTAATCCAAGTTTAAAAAGAAATCCTTTTTGAGTGATAAAAGATATAAATGTTCGCATTATCGATACCTCACTCTTGGATCAATAACCCCATAAAGGATATCAATTAGTAGATTGATAACAACATAAATAAATGCAATTAATAATGAGACACCGCATATAGCTGGGAAGTCTAGTGAAACGGCAGAAAGATAGGCATATTGACCAATTCCTGGCCATGCAAAAATGTTCTCAACAAGCACCATTCCGCCTAGCAAATTACAAAATCCCATTCCGGCTACTGTAATGACAGGTATCATTGAATTGGAAAGCGCATGCTTAAAGATGACAGCTGGTTCTTTCAGCCCCTTTGATCTAGCAGTACGAATATAATCCATTGACATCACTTCAAGTAGATTAGACCTTGTTTGACGAGCAATTAATCCCATAGTAAAGAATCCTAGCACGGTCCCTGGCAGAATCAAGTGCATCACTACATCACTAAATAATTGGAAATTTCCACTGAAAAGTGAATCAATCAGTAATAGACCTGTTCCCCCTTCTGGAGTTGAAGCACGTGCATCAACTCGTCCTGGTCCTGGTGTAATGCCTAAGACAGATGAGAAGACATAGAGTATAATTAAAGCAAACCAAAAGCTTGGTATGGAAACCCCACTAATGGAAACAGTACGAATGATATGGTCAACAGACTTATTTCGATAAATTGTAGAGATGATTCCAAATAAAATTCCAAGAACTAAGGCAATCGTCATAGCTACTATAGATAGTTCAAATGTTGCCGGGAAGAACTGCATTAAGTCATCCAACACTGGTTTCCCAGTTCGAATAGAGGTACCTAAATCACCAGTCAATAAGTGTTGAAAATAAAGAATTAATTGACTAAATAGCGACCGATCTAGTCCCCATTTTGCTTTAAAAGCAGCAACAATTTCGGGATTACTCATTGCACTTTGGCTCAAATTCGCAGCAACTGGATCACTTGGCACTAAATGCGAAAGAATAAAAACGAAAAGTGCCACACCAAATAATAAGAAAAGCAGAAACAATAGACGTCTGCCAATAAATCTAAGCAATTTGGATCACACTCCCTAATAAAAAACAACTCACTGTTAAACCTCAAAAATTTTTTAAAAGCAATATTGAATATAAATAGCTGCCGTAGGTAGTTGCCTACCTACGGCTAGCTTTCAGCTAATTCTAATGATTATTTAGATAGTTTTAAATCTTTTAAATGTAACTTACAAAGATCATTATAAGCAACACCTTCAAGTTTGGAGCTAACGGCAAATGATTTAGGGTGCTGTACTAAGAATGCATAAGGGCTATTCTCAGCCATCAGGTCTTGCATCTTACCAGAAATCTCTGCACGTTTTGTATCATCAATTTCTACCTTGGCTTTTTCAGCTAAACTAACTAATTCAGCGTTAGCTGCAGGTTCCCAGTTAGCACGTTTTCCTACGATATCGCCTGGGATAAATGCTAATTGGGTGCTTAAATCATAGTAGTCAGGTGACCAGTGCATCACTAGGAATGGAGATTTACCATTTCTATAATCTTCGATTACAACGCCAATTTCACCAGTTTTAATTTCTACCTTGATATTAATCTTTGCAAGGTCTTCCTTTACCTTTTCAGCTATTGTTGTCCATGAAAGTCCTTCAGAATCGAAGTTAGCAGCAGTAAGAGGTACTGTGAAGCCCTTCTCATAACCTGCTTGCTTCATCAATTCCTTTGCCTTTTCAATGTTTTGATAATTATCTGGTCTTGATTTAGCACCAACAAATCCTTTTTGAACAAAAGATAATGGTAGTAGGGCTCCATCACCTGCTAATTGTTGGAATCCTTTATAGTCAATTGCATAACGGACAGCTTGCTGAACAAGTGGATTTGCCATTTCTTTACCGATATCAGGCTTATTATTCATTAGCAAAAATGAAATTGTTGAAGTTGGTGAAGATACAGCCTTTGAATTTCCACCAGCTTTAATGCTTTTCACTTGGTCAGGCCCAACGCTTAATGCAACGTCAATTTCACCGTTTTCAAGTGCTTGAATTTGTGTATTTGGATCAGGCATTTCTTTGATTATTATCTTACTTGAATTCACAGTGCCCTTATAATTCGGATTCTTTTCAAGAACCATCTCTGTATTTGCAGTCCACTTCTTCAATACATATGGACCACTACCAGCTGATGCTCCATCAAGGTAAGCAGTTGCTTTATCTGATGTGCTTGCATCTGCTGCATCAGAACCACCCTTTTCCTTCACAACTTTGCTATCAACAACTGCAAAGGCATTTGATGTGATTTTTGAAAGAAATGATGCATCCTTCGCAGTAAGTGTGACAACAACGGTTTTTTCATCTTTTGCTTCCACTTTTGCAACGCCTTCTGTAAGAGCAGCAGCATTATCTTTGATATTTTTTGTACGATTAAAACTGAATACAACATCATTTGCAGTTACAGCATTTCCACTTGAAAATTTATGCCCCTCGTTAAGAGTGAATGTATAAACAAGTCCTGAATCATCAACTGTGTATTCTTTAGCAAGGGCTGGCTTTGGGGTGAGATCGGACCCTTCCAACATATATAAATTCTCATATGTTGCATAGAAATAGAGATTCCCGTACACCTCATAAGCACGAGCTGGATCCATCGTTTTCCAGTCAGATGCTACCCCAATAACGATAGTATCAGCGTTGGATGTAGATTTTCCTCCAGTTTCCTCCTTCTTACTACATGCGATAAGTGATAGTGCCAATATCAGTGTAATGGCCAGTAAAGCAATTTTTTTCATTATCCAAGACCCCTTCTTTAAAAAATTTATAGAATCACTTTTTACATAAATGACATGCAACAAAGTGGTTACTACCTGTTTGAATAAAATCTGGCTCCTTTGTTTTGCAAATATCCATTACTGCAGGGCATCTTGTGTGAAACCGACAGCCAGATGGTGGATTAGATGGACTTGGAACATCGCCTGTTAGAATAATCTTTTCTCGAGCATCTCCACCTGCATCTGGAATAGATGAGAGAAGTGCCTTTGTATATGGATGTTGCGTTTTTTTGTATAAATCATCACGAGTTGTCAGCTCAATAATTTTGCCTAAATACATAACTGCGACTCGATCACTAATATGGTGAACTACGCTTAGATCATGTGAGATAAATAGATAAGTAAGGTTCAATTGTTTCTGGAGGTCCTCTAGTAAGTTAATTACTTGTGCTTGTATCGACACATCCAAAGCTGAGACAGGTTCGTCACACACAATAAGTTCTGGCCCTAGTGCTAA
Source organism: Neobacillus sp. (assembly GCF_031988165.1). Taxonomy (NCBI): domain Bacteria; kingdom Bacillati; phylum Bacillota; class Bacilli; order Caryophanales; family Bacillaceae; genus Neobacillus; species Neobacillus sp. Next base: position 18,439 of record NZ_DALZYO010000003.1, on the reverse strand, counting down.
TGCCCTAGCAATGCCCACCCTTTGTTTCTGCCCACCTGACATTTCATGAGGAAATCTATCCAAAAAGCGACTTCCTAAACCGACCATATCCATCAGTTCAGTAATTTTCGTTTCAGCATTTTTTATTTTATGGATTTTAAATGGTTCTAATAAAATTTGCTTAATGGTTCTTCGTGGATTTAAGCAAGCAGATGGATCTTGAAAAATCAATTGTGCCTTCTTAGTGAAGTCCTTCTGCTTTGATTTAGGAATATTGGTTATATCCTCACCATTAAAAATAATTTTAGATCCAGAATCTGACGGATAAAGATTAAGCAGTGTCCTACCTAGCGTACTTTTACCACATCCACTTTCACCAACAAGACTAAATGTTTCACCCTTTTTAATCGTAAAAGAGACATCATCTACTGCTCTAAGCAGGCCTTTTTTTCCATCAGAGCTTTTAATGTGAAAGGTCTTCTTTAAGTGTGAAACCTCTAAAATGTTTTCAGAGGCATTATTGTTTGATGCCGTTGCTATTGCTTTAGTATCATTTTGTGGCATATAAATCCTCAACCTTTTCTGCTTCGTCATAAATAAAGCATCTTACTTCACGACCATCTTCTCGTTTAAATAAAGGAGGCGCTTCCTGTTTGCATCGCTCTGTTGCATATTTGCAACGCGGATGAAAGCTGCAGCCGTCTGGCATTTTCAACGCATTAGGGACTGTACCTTCGATCGCCTCAAGTCTTTCTACTTTATTAGAGATTTTCGGTATTGCATTTAGCAATCCCTTTGTATACGGATGAAGAGGGTCAGCAAACACTAAATCAGTTGGACTTTTTTCAACTATTTGACCAGTGTACATGACTACCACTTTCTCACACATTTCTTTCACAACACCTAAATCATGGGTGATCATGATAATACTCATATCTCTCTTTTTCTTTAGGCTGTTCATTAAATCTAGAATTTGCGCTTGAATAGTAACATCTAATGCAGTGGTAGGCTCATCTGCAATTAATAGTTTTGTATTACAAGCTAACGCAATGGCAATCATGATTCTTTGACGCATTCCGCCTGACATTTGATGCGGATATTCATGAAATCTCTGCTCCGGGGAAGGAATTCCTACCATTCTCAGCATCTCAATTGCATAATTTTTTGCATCTTGCTTGCTTACATCTTTTTGGTGAATCAGGATTGGCTCCATGATCTGCTTGCCACAAGTATGCAGAGGATTAAGTGATGTCATCGGCTCTTGAAATATCATTGACACAGACTTTCCTCTAATTTTCCGCATTTCCTCAGGTGAAAGTTTTAACAAATCTACGCCATCAAAATCAATTTTCCCAGTGATTTCAGAGTTAGCATTTTGCAAAAGTCCCATTATAGCGAGAGAGGTAACACTCTTGCCACTACCACTTTCACCAACGATTCCTAGTGAACTACCTTGTGCTAATTCAAAGCTTAAACTGTCCACTGGTTTGACAACACCCTGGCGCGACTTGAATTTAATCGTCAAATCTTCCACTTTTAGTAATGTCATAAGCCTCACCCTTTTCAAAAGTATTGTTAAATGATTGCCAAAGAACGGAAGGACTTTATTTGTGGAAATATACATAAAATTTAGACTATTTTAACTATATTAATATACTTACAGAAAGATGTCTAGCACTTTCAGACTTTCCTAGCAATAAATAATTATCGAACTTTGACAAATGTTTGAACTCTGGATATCTTATTCTACCAAGAGGTTATTTTTTTGTTCAAACCTCATTTTCACTCATTACAGGAATGCTCTTCTATAGATCAAAAAGAAAAGCTGCCATAATGACAGCTCTATAAAGTATAAATTATTTTCGTCCAATCTTGTTTTTAATGCTTCCAAAATATTTTTTATTGAAGAATTATTCATACTCATCACCTTTTAGTAAAAATGGAATAATAGTTAGTATTCGTGAGGTGATTGAAAATTCCTTTTTTTACCAAACTCTCCTTTAGCTGAATAAGTTCTACAATACGGCTTTAGATAAAATAATTAAAACTGATGTAGTTGTGTTCACCTTATATATCCACTAAGGCATTTCCAGCATATATGGTTGTATAAACATTGGTAGCGGAAGTTACTTTCCATCCTCAAGCAAACCACATTGAACACTTCTTTTTTCCTAACTGATTTCCTTATTTATCCTTTTAATAAATATAAAGACTACGAGCTTCTCATGCTTATCTACTAATATGGTAATTTTAGTAGGAATATACCAATAGTTGTCGAAATATTTAATCTTTAGTAATACTATTTTAAATGAAAGGAAAGGAGAGATTGTATGAACCGATGGAAAGCTAAGTGGAGTGCGGTACTGTTGACATTCATGCTCATGATTTCTTTAGTTCCGCCTGTACAGGCACAAACCACCCAGGAGGAGGAACTGAGAAAGCTTTTACAGGCCTATGTTCAGCAACTGAGCGGCAATCCAAATAGTGAAGGAATGTCTGTGGGATATGAAGTCTATTCGCTTGACGACAATAAGACGCTCGCCTCTTATCATTCTGATAAAACGTTTGTTCCTGCCTCTGTCTTTAAGCTCCTCGTAACTGCGGCAGGCGTGAGCAAATGGCCAAAAGATATGACAATCCCGACAAAAGTCTTTACAACTGGAAATATGAGTAATGCCGGTGTACTTAATGGCGATATCATTCTTAAGGGCTATGGCGATCCGATGCTGACAGTTGAAAAATTAGACACATTGGCAAAAAATTTGGCAACTCAGGGGATACATAAAGTGAATGGCAATATTATCGTGGACGAAAGCTATTTTGATGATCAGCGTTTAGGCGAAGACTGGATGTGGGATGATGAGTCTTACAGCTATAGCACGCAAACGAGCGCCTTATCCGTAAGAGAAAATACGGTGAATGTAACCGTTCATCCAGGAAAGGAAATTGGCGAAAGTCCAACAGTCACCATTGACCCGGCACCTGACTATGTGACAGTTGTCAACAAGGCAAAAACGGTTGAAGGAAGCAAAGTATCGTTAACAATTGACCGAACAATTGGAAAAAATGAAATCTCCGTAAGCGGAACAATCGGGAAAGATTATTCTGCTAATGGGTATACCGTTACACGCACGATCCATGACCCGGCGCCTTTTACAGGCACCGTATTTCGTGATTTACTCGTAAAACAAGGCATTACTTTTAAAAATAAATCTGCTATTGTAAAAGGCTTAGTTAATGATGATGCTCGTTTAACTGCAGCCGTCGAATCACCAAAATTAGATGATATATTAAGGGAAATGGTGAAAGAAAGCGATAATTTTTACGCAGAAATGCTCACCAAGCTGCTGGGTGCCAAAGAGGCCGGCGTCGGGTCTACAGCTGCAGGAATCGAAGTGATTCATCGTTTTCTGGTAAACACTTTGGGGTTAGAGGATGATTTTATTCAAAAAGACAGCTCTGGCCTTACCCGATTGGATCACATCTCCCCTCATGACTATATTCAATTACTGAAAAGCATGTATGACGGAACGGAACGAGAAAGATTTATTTCATTTCTGCCGATTGCTGGTAAAGATGGTACGTTGAAAAACCGAATGAAAGGCACTGCTGCTGAAGGAAATGTAAAGGCCAAGACAGGCAGTATGAGCGGAGTTAACTCCCTTGCCGGTTATGTTACGGCGAAAAACGGCCAAACCTTTGCGTTTTCGATTTTACTCAATGGGATTTATAAAAGTTCCTTCGCGACAAATTTACAGAACCAAATTGCCATTGCATTGGCGCAATATCCTGAGTTACCTAATCCGCCGGCCAGCACACCTGAATCACAAAGCTATCCTATGGCTAAAGACTTTGATCCCCTACTGGATGATCCTGCCTTTAAAGGAATTATTAAAGGAGCAGTGATCTATTCCACTAAGAAACAGGAAGTGCTATACGCCCGGAGTCCGCAATCGCTTCTGACGCCTGGAGCAAGTGTAAAATTATTAACAACCGCAAGTGCCCTTGATAACCTTGGACAAAACTACCGGTTCAAAACAGAACTTTATACTACTGGCACTATCACAAATGGAATATTAAATGGGGATATCATTGTCAAAGGCTATGGGGATCCAACATTAGCAACTGACAGTACCCGGCAAGTGTTAGGCGGTCCAACGATTGAAGGAATCGCACAAGACCTCAAGAATGCCGGCATTCATCTCATGAAAGGAAACATTATCGTGGATAGTCAATTTTTCTCGGAGGATGTATATGCACCTGGATGGACATGGGACAATGAAAGTGAACCAGCCCAGCCGCAAATTACAGCACTTTCCGTCAATCATGGTACGGTCCGGCTCCAATATGAACCAGGAAAGATTGGCAAGAACATCAACGTAACGATGGAGCCAAGTGTGAATGAAATTAAAATTGTCAATACAGCCGTCACCGGAGATGCAAATAGCAAAAATACGTTGGCAATCAAAAGAATACGCGGGGAAAATACCATTGAAATTTCAGGAACGCTGCCTGCCGGAACGGAAAAAGGATTTAAAGATGTTTCCATCGAAGCCCCTCATCTGTATATGGGTTATGTTTTGAAAAACAAATTAAAAGAAACAGGGGTTAATGTAAGTCCCCATAGTCAAGTGGTGAGCGCGTCCAAACCAGCCGATGCCAAACTAGTGAACACCTATGAGTCTACTACTCTATCTGAAATCGTCAGCTATATGAATCACCATAACGACAATTTCACCGCAGAAATGATCATTCGTTCACTGGGTGCACTGATTAATAGCAGTGGAACCTTTGATGATGGAATCGAGACGGTTCATACCATGATGAATAGAGTGATTTCCTCTCCATTTGACATGATGGATGGATCAGGATGGACAAAATACACGCAAATTTCGGCAGCACAAGTTGCCAGCTTATTAGCAGCTGAAACACAAAAACCAATTTTCCCAGTGTTCTATGACTCTCTTGCGAACGCAGGTGATGACGGCAGCTTAAAAACCGGATTAGGCAACATCTCCAGTCCGCTGCTAACGGGGATTTTGGAAAATCGCGAAGATATCCCCGGACTTTCAGGATATATCAAAACAAAAGACGGCGACCTATTAGCCTTCTCACTATTACTTAACGGCTACAGCCAAACTCAAAGCAAACAGCTCGTTAAAAACTTTGCCCAGAAACTTGTGGACATGGCTCAATAAAGCATGGGAACGGTTCTCTTTGCATCTTTTATAAAGCAGCAAGAGAACCGTCTTTATTTATTTGAGTTAATTATTTCTGGTAAATATGGCTCTCTAATGTATGGATTCTAGCCGTAAAAAGGAATGGCTCAAAGTTGAAATAACAAATTTAATCTATCGGCTGCCCCATCATTTTCTTTTTCATCTTTATAATGTAAAAATTAAGAATTTCTGCTTAATGGTTTTTCTGGATTCCATCCATTAATATAGAGACAACTTGTTTTACAACCAACTTAGGATCGCTTTTGCTGTCCCACCATAATGGAACCGAATTTGCCGTACTGAAAAGAGTATTGATAATGATTTTATCGTCGATAGATTTAAGTTGGTCAGGATTTTTTATACGCCATTCCCGTAAACATAGTAAATAAGGTTCTACAATCGCTTTTTTAAAGTTGATAATTTGGTCTTTATATTCGGGCGGAGAAGATTCATCTGAACTTAATGTTGGTATAGAAAACGGAAAATCCTCAAGAAATAATAGAATATGTGCTTCTAGCATTTTTGTGAGACGTGTCTGTGGGTCTTGAATAGATTTTGGTTGCTCGAGTTTTTCTAGCCAATAATCAAATACCACCTTGTAACAATTAAATAATAATTCATTTTTAGATGAAAAATATCGATACAAAGCAGCTCTAGTTATCCCCATTTCTGAAGCAATATCTTCTAATGTTGTTTTATAGTAGCCTTTTTTAGCAAATATATTAAATGCTGTTTTTATTATTTCTCTTTTCTGATTCACCCTATTTTGATGTATTCGTTCGCTAACATCTTCAGGTTTAGTTTCTTTTGTAAAATTATTTATGAAATCCACAACACTTTTCCTCCATTATTAACAAAAAACAAAATATTTTTAAATGACAATATTTTTGCAAGAGTCAAGTATATATTTTCACCATTTTACAAGAAAATCCTTCTTTTATAAAAAATTGCTCCTAAACTAGTTATATTACAAGCTACTTCCATGATATTTTTTTATATTCTTTGTAATCGGTTAATGGAGGATGATTCCTCTTAGTTTCGTTACATTTTATCCAACTTTTTTAACAAAAAGAGTACCCAATAAATGAAAATTTTTACTAAGTACTCATTTTTATAAAGGGCTTGACACGTTGCCCGCTGTTATAAATAAATTATTGCTTTATTTTTTTAGAATAGTGACAGCTGCAACAGCATTTTCCAGTCCAAACATACCACCTGCATTTTGAGCTAATGCCATCTTTACGTTTTGAACTTGAGTAAAACCAGCTGTACCTCGAATTTGAGTTACCAACTCACAAATCTGACCAAGTCCAGTCGCACCAACTGGATGACCTTTTGCTTCGAGCCCTCCACTCGGATTAACAGGTTTTAGACCATTAATATAGGTAATCTTTTCTTCTATTAATTTTCCAGCCTCACCAAATTTACATAGACCCAGCTCTTCGTAAGCCATCAATTCCGCTGATGCAGCTGCATCATGAACCTCAAAAACATCAATCTCTTCTGGCCCAGCACTTGCGGATTGATAAGCAGCTCTACTGGTTTCTTCTATTACATTTGGTTCCCCTATGGAATGTTCTTTTCCTGAAAGGATAACAGATGCAGCGACATAAATCGGTTTATTTGTTAATTTTTTTGCATAGTTTGCAGAACATAGAACAACTGCAGCTGCACCATCACTGATTGGAGAACACATATATCTGGTAAAGGGTTCAGCGATTACCCGGTCAAGAAGTACTTCCTCAATCGTAATTGGCTTGGATCTTTGAGCAAAAGGGTTTTTACTCCCATTTGTATGGTTTTTAGAAGCCACCATCGCTAAGTGTTTTTTAGTGACACCCGATCGATTCATATATTCTCTAGCTTTCCTGGCATAGACATCCATAAAAATACTATGAGATCCGCTCGAAGCTTCTATTATATCCTTCATCTCTTCAACATCTACTCCACCTTCAAAGGCCTTAAACGTGACTGTTGGATCTTCATGTGTCATTTTTTCAACACCGAGAACTAATACACAATCATACATGCCTGCTTGTATAGCAACTGAAGCTAAATGGAGTGCAGAGGAGGAACTTGCACAAGCATTCTCAATATTAAAAATAGGTATACCCCCCATACCAACAGAACGGAGGATGACTTGACCTCTAATCGATTCCTGACCAGTTACCACTCCAGCTACTGCATTCCCAACATATGCTGCTTGGATTGCTTCCATTGGGACTCCAGCATCATCAAGAGCCTTTATGATCGCTTCACTACCGAGCTGTTTAAGACCTTTATTAAGAAACTTCCCAAATTGCGTCATTCCGATACCACAAATTACAACATCATTCATACTAAGGTTTTCTCCTTCAAAAAATTATTGTTCATCCTTTACAATTGTGATTGCGTTTATCGGACAACTATCAGCTGCTTCTTGAATTCTATTACTATCATTTCCATCTACATTCACGACTGTTGATTTTCCCTCTGAATCTAATGTAAATGTCTGTGCCGCATAATAAATACACGTTGTCGACCCAATGCACTTATTTTTATCCACATATATCCTAATTCTATTGCCCATGCTCAATACATCCTCTCGGAAGATTAGTCGAAAATTATCGGTAACTGCTTTAATGCTCGGCTAATAATGTTTGGTTGCCACTCCAAGTCTGTCCTTTCTAATCGAATATTTTTAAGATGCTTTAAAACTTGATTTATCGCTATCGTTGATTCGAGTCTGGCTAAAGGAGCTCCTAAACAATAGTGAATTCCCTTGCCAAATCCGAGGTGTTGATTGGACTGTCTTGTTATATCTAATTTATCCGGATTTTCAAATACTTCGGGATCACGATTTGCTATGTTTTGCATTAATAGAACACGTTGGCCCTTTTTAATTTCTTTGTCAGCCATTTCAACATCTTCCTTGGCTATTCTCATAATTGCTTTACTGGGGCCTTCATAACGAATTAATTCTTCAATCGCTGAATGAATTAGTGATGGGTTTGCTCTTAATTTTTCTAGCTGGGCAGGATTTTTTAGAAGTGAATATATGCCGTTTGCAATTAAGTTGGTTGTTGTTTCGTGTCCGCCAAATATTAGCAAAGTGCATGTGGAGATCACCTCGCCCATAGATAGGGCATCCCCACTTTCTTTAGCATTTACAAGAGACGTAATTAAATCATTTTGTGGATTTTTTTGGCGAGCCTGAACCACATTTTCTAAATAATAAACCATTTGCTGCATTCCATTTTTTGCCCGTTCGTGTCTATTTGTTTCTTTTACCGCTCCAAAAACAAGCAACAACAAATCGTCAGACCATTGCTTTAATAAATCTCTGTCTTCATCAGGTAACCCAAGCATTTTTGAGATGACCAAAATGGGTAATAGAAAGGCATAATCACGGATGACATCCATTTTTCTTGTACTTTCTACCTGTTGTAGCAAATAATCAGTAATTTCGTTCATAAATGGCCGCATTTCTTCGACAGCTTTCGGTGTAAATGCTTTATTTACCAACATCCGAATCCGAGTGTGATTTGGTGGATCACTAAACACCATCCATTTTGAAAGAACCTCATACGTAGAAGCCATATCCAGCACCATCTGTTCTGGCATATTTTTTGATGGTTTAATCCGTTCAGCGGTAAAACGGGGATCCATTAGTAATTTGTTAACATCATGATATCGAGTGAAAATCCAACCATTCCATCTTTCATTCCAATATATTGAATCTTCTTTACGTAATTGATGAAGATATGGATATGGATTATTAACAACTTCTTTATCTAATAAATCTTCTATTAATGGCATTTGATAATTCCTCCTGAATCAATAAGAATGTTCCCAAGTTGAAAATTATTTTGCTATTCTGCTAATTTTAAAGAAGAAAAATTTCCTTATTTATGCTTGTTGACAAGCTGATGAAATTATCGCTTATTGTCCACTGCTATTGGACTTTTCTTAAATCTAGCTTCGTCTGGTTTAAGCAATCCTACAATGCCATCTTTTTTAAATAACTCTGCCATTTTCTTACTAAAATCAGTATTATTTTTTAAGTGTTCAAACGCCTGATTTGGTGTCAAAGAAGTTCCCTCTATTTTTATTAGCTCACGATCCAACAATTTTGATGGTATGCTTTCCATAAACTGATGGAAATTTTTAACTACATTTTCTTCGTCGTCAAGTTCTCCCCAAAAATCAACCAGACTCTGTTTTAAAACTTTTCCAGCAGGATTTGCTGGTAGTTCCTTAGCAAAAACGACATATTCTGGTACTTCATAATAGGTCACAAGTCTACTGCAATAGTCCCTTATTTCTTGTGGAGTACTAGTTTCACCAGGTTTAAGCACAATTACTGCTTTGACTCTCTCAGCAAAAAGTTGATCGGGTACACCGACTACTGCCGCTCTTAAAACTTTATCATTTAGATATAATTGATTTTCCACTCCGATGCAATAAACGTTCTGTCCGCCTCTTACAATCATGTCTTTCTTACGATCAAGCAGCCAAAGGTAGCCTTCTTCATCAATTTTTGCCCAATCGCCGGAAAGCACATATCCATCCTTACGAAAAGTTTCGTTGGTCTTTTCTTTATCTTCCCAATATCCGGCATTCGTTTGCTGTCCTTTATAAGCTACTTCGCCAATTTGATCACGTTCGGTAAGTTCATTCCCTTCTTCATCAAAAACAGTAATTTCAGTACAAGCAGTAGCTAATCCACAGGAAGTAATCTTTCTAATTGCATCTTCCGTTGGCAATCCGAAGCCTGTTGCAGTACTTTCTGAAACGGAGCCAGCATTTACTGCCGCAATAAGTGAAAATTCTTTCATAAGCTGATTGATAAAACTTTCAGAAGATGCATGTCCTCCAAATACTAGTTTCGTTAATGAAGAACAATCATGTTTTTTAAATTCAGGATGATTCATGATAAATGTGAGCATGATTGGTGCTGCTACTGCAAATGTAGCTTTTTCTTTTTCGATTAATTTAATCGCATCCAACGGAGAAAACGCTTCCATTATAACGCATTTTGCCCCAACCAATAGCGCTGGCATAATATCACAATAAACAGCTGTATTATGGTACAAAGGAGGCATACAGATATTTACATCTACAGACGATAACCCATAAATCATATCTTGTATTGTTTGAGCACAAGCTAAAGCATTCGAGTGTAATGTCATCGTTCCCTTTGGGCTTCCGGTTGTACCAGAAGTAAAGGAAATTGCACACAAGTCCCATTCATCTACTTCTTCCGAAACATTTTCTATTTGATTTTCATATTTTAATAGGTCTGAAAATGGCACACATTTTTCCGATACCTTTTGGTTACCAGTAACAAAAATTTCTTCTACATGTTGTAATTTATCTCTGATTTCTTTTACTTTTTCCCACATGTGAGGTGAAACCACTAAGATTTTAGATCTTACTTTATTTACTTGTGTAGCAATACCTTCAGAAGCCAGACCTAAATTAATTGGTACAGCTATTCCACCCAATTTTATTGCACCGAAAAAACTAAAAATATATTCTGGACTTCCTCCGGTAATGATGGCTAAACGATCGCCTTTCTTAAAATCGTATTTGTATCTTAATGAATGAGCTACACTATTTACTTTAAGACCTACTTCTTTCCACGTCATCCGAATTCCTGTTGGATGAAAAACATATGCTTCTTTATCTGGAAAATCTTTTATATTTTTTTCAAGAACCTCCGTAATACTATTTGGTCTGTCTTTATAGGCATATATCTCAGCTCCTTCCCATTGAATCCCCCTGTTGAAGGGTGCCTTTACCTTTTCAACTTTCCCATTGAGTACCGGATACTGATCTCTCCATGATTTTGCCATCCCTTTTACAACACCATTCACTTTCCATGCGGGCATAATATCAAGCTCCTTCTAGATAAATTTAAAATTCACAACCTGAAATAGTCCTATCAGGACAAAAAAATTTAAAAAGAGATAACGCCCCTTTTAAATTTTCTAACAGCTAGAGATGATATTCTTTTACCGAAAAAATGTTTGAATATAAATAATAGACTACCAGTTATATAAGTCCGGGTACTTTAGAGGATGTTTTGTAACAGTGCTATATTATTTTGGAGAACACGTCATGCGTTTTTCTAAATCAGGTAGTAGACAAATGATTAAATAATCTTATGCTTCATGAGGTTTGTTAAAATGAAGGATAACCTTGTATTCTAATTTTTTGATGGTAGATCAAGGAAACCAGCAAAAGCCTAACATTTTTACTTATCCCAATAATTCAGGGGTTTTGAGAAATAATAATTAATGCGAAATAACTCTATTTAGACAGTGAATACAATAAAAATAATAACTCATGAGTAACTTTTTTGTCAACTTATTATTCAGAATGTTAATAATAATTAAATTTTTATCGCGTTCTGTTTATCTATGATGGATTTATATAAATTAATAGCTATTAATCGGATATAAAAATAAGGGGTTTCTTATTTATCTTTCTAAAAAAGGGGTTAAAGATTGAGTAGTTGAATGCAAAAATATTTAACCTAAAAATAGAAAAAACGCCTAACGGCGCTTAAAAAATGAATTTCCGACTTCCTTTACTAAATGTGGTAACGGATCAGTAGATTTTCCCATCCATTTATTTTCCGCAGCACTTTTTATATTTTTTGCCGCTTCCACATGGACATGGATCATTTCGACCTACTTTATTTTCTTTTTGAAAAGGAACGTTTTGAAGTAAATTCTCCTGCTTACTTTCGTTTCTAAAATCCATTTCCCTTTCCATTGCTGCTAGTCTCCAATGCTCTAGCTCAGGGTGACCCTCGCCTAATATGGAATAAAAACCATAAACTGTTAGTTCAATATCAACAAGAGTTGAGAAATACTCCTTTTTCATATGGTCGTTAATTTCGGGAAGTGCCTCTTTAGATAGCTGATGACAGAGTGCTTCGACAAGTAAATCTTGGTCACTCAACTCTTTTGTACATTGATAGGCCTCTCTTAAAACCTGAACAGCGAGGTCTGTTTTAATATTTTCAACAATGGAGCTTGCAAAAATAATCGAATCCTCCCTCTGTAAATAAGGTGCTACCGCCTTAACCACCTCATCCGTTTGAAAACGAATTAACGCATTAGAGACTTCTTCTAACAAGATATCGTCATCACGTACTAACAAGCTTGCGAGAAATGGGATTTGCTTTTTAAGTTTTAGTAGTCCAATCATATAAACTGTTAAGATACCCTCAAAAGAAAACCATTGTTCGTTTAATTCCGCTTGAATAATCAAGTCTATTTCATCTTCTGTGACCCAGCCATTTTGAACAATGCATGCTGCCAGTTTTTTCGCTTTTATGTATTCGTCATGCTGGTAAGAGTCAGCACGTTCAAGGGCATTTAAAATTGCTGCGTATTCTGAGTATATTACTTCTTCCGTCCCATTTATTAATAACTCATAGAACGACCACATTTCCTTCCTAATATATCTTTCCAGCGGCTCCCTATATTTTAGAGCAAGTTCCGGATCAATATGGTCTAACAATTTCACTGCTAAATGCATTTTGGATTTATCCATCAATGGGATATTTTCGATTAGAATCTTGACTGCCTCTTCATTTATCGTTTGATTATCTACATAGATTAGAATGGAAGTTTGCTTCTCTTTGTTTTTAAAAGCTTCCATTAATAATTCTATCGTCCATTCTTCTGGTACGTTTGGAAAATCGTGTAGTGCAAGAAGTACAGTTTCTTGAATTAAAGGGTCATTGCTAGTTAAGTGCGGTTTTATTTTTCCTAAAAACGTCATCTTTTAAGTCCTTTCCATCTACTTTGTGTTCAACCTTAATTTTCATAATAGTTGATGTAATCACTATCACCAAAATTAATTGTACTCAAAATTATGAACTTGAGCACTTTCAAAATATATAAGAGGAAGGAAATAATAATACCGTTTCGATATTTCCCATTACTAACTCTTTGGATTTTCTTTTGAAAATTTTTTTATAGGACGGATCGCTATATTACCTGAAATTAGTAATCCAGTTACAACAAATACTGTTGCTGTAATATTAAACATAGTAATAGATTCATTTAAAAAAATTACGGCTAATACGTATCCAAAAATTGGGGTCATAAATAACCAATTGTTAGCCCTTACCGTATCCTGTTTCAAAAGGTAAAACCAAAGCAACATCGAACCGATAGAAATCATGAACACTAACCAGAGTAGTGATACAAAAAGATTTAAATCCATTATTAAAAAGTAATGATCTTTTTCGAGGATATAGGTTATTGGGATTAACACAACTCCACCAAATGACACTTGCCAAGTATTAATAACAATACTGGGTAGATTTAAATCTACTTTATTAAAATAAACACTCCCAATCGCCATTGATACCATTCCTATTCCTAAAATAACCAATCCAGATAATTTTACCTCATTGCTTGTAAAAGAGGGCCATGTGGCAATTACCAATCCCATAGCTCCAACAATCATTCCGATCCATTCTTTTAAAGAAACTTTTCGTTTCAACCATATATTAGACAAGATAGCAACCACAAATGGATTAGTCGTAACAAATAAATTAAATAAGCCTGCCGATACATATTTCAATGCCAAAAAGGTTGCACCTAAATAAATTGTTGTATTTAATAACCCTAAGACAATTAGTGACCGCCATTCCTGTGACTTAGGCCAAGGATATTTTTTATGAAACAGGTAAACATACAGAAATAGCAACCCTCCAGCAATCAGAAAGCGAGTAGTAGCCAATACCAAAGGGGTTGTAGAGTTTAATCCAAACTTTGTGGCTATCGCCGCAGATGACCATAAGAGTGTAAAAAATAAGCCCAATACTGTTTTCATCATTTTGCTCCTTAAAATTGTTTATCAAAAAAAATAACCATGACTAAAATAATAATCACAGTAATTAAGGGGATTGGACCTTCAACCAAGCAGATCCATATTTAATTTTACATTCATGGGTATAAAGAATTTTGACTAAATATCAGAACCTTTTAACCAAATGTCATTTTTTATGGGTTATTAATTGTTTGTTTATCGGAACGACTTCTGTAGTCGCGAAAAACGATAAAACCTAAACCCCCCCAAACACATAGTGACACTAAAAATCATTCCTTCAATCGGATCCATTGGCATGGTTTAACTTGATAATAATGGAAGTTTTACAGATTTATCGAGGTTATTTTTCTAAAATCCTGGTTTTTTTTCGGAATTGGCTAGGTGTTATTCCCTCATATTTTTGGAACAAACGTGTTAACGAGGATTGATGTTCTAATCCGACTTGGATTGCAATGTGTATAATAGGTAAATCCGTACTACGGAGCAATTCTTTTGCTTTATTCAAACGTACTTCCTGTATATATGTTGAAGGGGATGTTCCTGTTTCTTTTAGAAACCAATCGGAATAATATGAACGATTATAATGTTCAAGAGCTGCTAATTTTTGTACGGTAATTTTCTCATTATAATGTTCATGGATATAACTGATTGATTTAGGTTGTTGATCTTGAAGTAAATAAAATGAAATATATGGATATAGTTCCTTAAGCGCAGATTGATTTATAGGTTTATGGTCGATTTCATTTAGGATAAGATATCGAATACCTTTCCATTGATTATTTAATTTCCATGAATATCCCCTATTATGTAACGCACTTTTGGTAAGCATAGAATGAGGGATATCTAAAATCAAAAACTCATTACGTTCTGATGAATGAAAAGTATGTACACACTTGGGTGGAAGAAAAAATAAGGTTTCATGATCCAGTCGAAGTTCCTGTGCTCCCGCAATAATTGAAAGTTGCCCTTGGAGAGGCAAAATTAGCTGTGCATAACAATGAGAATGAGTATCTTGAATTGCACTATAAGTTCTTCGTTCTGCCACAAGATCATTGATCTTTTCCATTTTATAATCCCTCCTACCCTATTTTAATAAGAAAATATATACAATATGTTCCCTACAATTTTAATCTATGGATCAAAACATCCCTTATTAATACTTCTATTTCTATCCACTAAAATTCCTTCTTTTAACTCAACAATCTGGCCTTACAATGAAAATAAGCACTGTTCCTTTTTTCAGGAAAGCGCCCGATTGTGGAAGACCAAAAAATTGATAGTGATTTAAATTAGTATTCTTACTCTTTCGGTTTCCTCAATAATATGGCCCTAAAATGAAAAAAGAGCGCTTTTCCTTTTTTGCAGGATAGCGCCCTTTAATTGATTAACCCCTCTCCTGTTGAACACTCTTTTATTTCGGTATACCTACATCTTGCAATGGAAAAAACCGGAGTTTTACTTTTCCTATAATTGAGTCATCGGAAATAAAACCAAAACTTCTACTATCCCTACTTTTCAATCGATTATCTCCTAAAACAAAGAGATAACCATTTGGAACAGTTGTCTTTCCAGAAAGTTCTTTTAATGTGAAATCACTAGTAACCTTCAATGTAATATCACTTTTTCTTTTCACATAAGGTTCCTCATACGGCGTTCCGTTAATATATAACACATCATCTTTCATTTCTACGGTGTCTCCTGGTAGACCAATTACCCTTTTAATATAATGCCGTTGATCTTCATCAGGTGCATTAAATACAACTATATCAAATCGTTGAATGTCAGATATTTTACTTATCAAAACTCTATCATTTTCTTGAAATGTAGGTTCCATTGACTCTCCATAAACAGTTGTCGGTGTAAATAAGAAGTTGCGACAAATAAAAGCTATTATTAATGCACATGCGATTGATTTAATCCAAGCGTAAACTTCCTTTTTTGTTTTTTCTTGCAAGCCAATTCCTCCTATCAAAATTTTAGCTTCAAATATAATTAATTATAATTTATATCTTGGAGAATTACCATAATTTGTTTTTTTAGCATGTCAAATTAATATAAGCCTCCAATTCAAAGTAAAAAGTTTCTCAACAAAAATGGTCCTTAATAAAAAAAAGAACACAATTCTTACTGTAGAATTGCGCCCTTTAGTTGAATAAATAAAAAGCTAGCAAAGTATCCCATGTTCAAGTAACGCTACCCATTAGTGAAATACAAAAAACTACCCGACATATTGAAGAATTAACTGATATAATGCTATGGAAAGTCCTAAAATACTCGCTTTCATTTTAGATGGATGATTTCTTTTACTGCGAAACAAGTAAAAGAAAACTACTATAAATCCCAAGGGAATCCATAGTTGAAAGACACCTTCTTTTGTACTGCGTGAAAAAATTGGAGCAATGTAAGTGCTAAATAGAAAGTAAAAGAAAACTGTAAAACGTCGTGTTTCTAATTGCTTGCTCCATCTTACTAAAAAGTAAATAATAATTATTGCAATAATCGTAATGTGTATCGGGGGTAGAACAATAGCACCGTTTCCAAATTTAAATTCCATTCTGCATTACCCTCCTCTTTTTATAGTGTATCACCATTTATGGTAAAATTTCGGAATATTTTTTATATGAAGTCATATTTTCTTCCGTAAATATCATTTAACCCTATTCCTACTTCACTAACCTGACCGTTAGTCGAACAAGAAAAAGGGCATTACCTTAGTTCGTAATGCACCCCGTTTGTTGAAAAAGGTTATTTTTCTAAAATTAGATAATCTTTTGTTTTAGATATTGAAATACCATTTTCATTAGCAAAATCAATTAAATCTATAAATACATTGTTGGGAGCAAAATTAACAACTCGAATGTTCAATCCTCTTTTGACTTGTATAATAGCACCCTTGGTAGTCCAACCAATACGCTTAAATTTCATCTGAATTATTTGATTGGGAAATAGTACTTTTTTGTAGATGGGCATTGCAAAGAATAACATTTGATATGTCAAATAACCGTCATCTATCACAAATTTAAATTGAATAAAGATTAACAACAGAATGAATAAAGCAAGTAATATTTGAAAATATAATAATCTATTGTAGATTTTTATCATTGTAATTGACGCTACTGTTATTGCCAAGAAAAAGCCTAAAACTCCTCTTTGAGTTCTTGCGTTGTATATCATTTCTCCCCCATCCCTCATACTATATAAATATCCAGTATGTTGTTAAACTATCCCGTTAGTCGAATAAGAAAAAGGATCAAACAGCAGCTATCCTTCTTGAACTAAAGCCCCCGTTAGCTTAACATCAAAAAAATAAAACAGGCCTCAATTATTTATTTTATTCATATTACATAACCCAATATTTTTCTTCTGGTTTACCTTCTTCAACAACTTTCTTCCAACCATTATTCTCATAAAACTTCATCGCTTTTTGATTTTCAGATACACATTTCAATCTTAATGGTTTATTCATTTTTTCTATGGATGCATTAACCAATTGACCACCAACGCCTTTACCCAAGAAATCAGGGTGAACAAATAAATTATGTATAAAATTATCTGGCAAGTACAAAGACGCAAATCCAAGGATATGAGTATCTTCCTCTGCTAAAATTATATACTCTCCTACAGTATGCTTATCAAAGTCTTCTAAAGTCATTTCTTCTATATCTGCCCAATGAAAACTTTTACGACGAGATTCTAAGTATATCAGTCTTAAATCAGGGTAATCTAATTCACTTGCTACTCTAATATTCATATTTTCACTCTCACTTTCTTTTATATAAATAATAACATAATTTTCAATCTATATATTTTAGTTTTAAATCAAGGTTTTCCTTCTTACACTAAACTGCCATTTAGTTAAAGAAAGAAAAGGTACTGTTACTCAGTTAACGAACGCCGTTTGTAAGACAAATCACATGCTATCTGAAAAGGATTTTAATCATTGTTAATACAAAAATTAAGCATCCCGCTCCAAAGTAAAAATAACCTAATTCATTAGATTGATTTTGATGGATTTTAAATTCCCATCCTTGAAGAATAAATAAAATAGATAATATTATTTGTATCAAAGGTGTTAAATCTGTTTTACTAAAAAAATTTATACCTGATAACATTAAGTTAATGACAGCAATAAAAATACATATCCAATGCAACGTACTAATTTTTCTCAATCTTATGCTCATAAAATCCCCCTGCAAAATTATTTGAATTATTCAACATTAACATTTTATGGGGATTTTGTCTTATTTATGAAAAAAATAAAGTCTTTCGCATAAGAACACTGTTAGCTAGAAAAGAAAAAGCCGCCAATTGGCAGCTGGATCTTTCAGTAAAGCACCCGTTAGCCATCCATGAAGCGCAAAAATCAGCGCTTCACCACAGAGAATGAAAATGGGTTAGAACCG
>NZ_DALZYO010000002.1:173196-194714 GCF_031988165.1 Neobacillus sp. | reverse complement strand
TAAAGAATGCAAGTGAACAGGCTCTCCTTACAGCAGCCTGCCAAAATATAAAAAAAATTGTGACACACTTAGCCAGGTTAGAAAAAGTGTGTTGCAATTCTTTAGGTTGATTTGCCACCCTGTTGATTGGAGCGGAGGGCACTCGACTCCTGCGGGATAGAGAGGTCACGGGAGACCCCGCAGGCTCCAAAGAGCCGAGGAGGCTCCCGGACCTCCCCGCGGAAAGCGAGTGCCCGGAGCGGAAATCAACAGGCCAGTTAGCAGGGCCAATCCATTATTAAAAAATTGCCGAGAAATATACCCTTTCTCGACAATCTGAAAACAGTTCAAAAACAAACTGTTTTTTTATCTACGACAACTTATTCGGAAATTCGCCATCAGGACTAATTAATGTGACGGAATATTTGTCAGTAAAAACGGACCTTGCCATTTCATCAACACTTCTTTTAGACACTAAATCAATCTGCTCAATAATCTCGTCTAGTGAGCGATGGCGTTTTAACAGCAGTTCATTTTTCCCATTCCGGCTCATCCGGCTATTTGTACTTTCCAAACTTAGCATGAGGCTACCTTTAAGCTGTTCTTTACTATTTGTTAATTCCCTTTCGGAAATCCCGTCTTGCTTTAATTTATCTAGTGTTTCTTGTATTGTTTCAAATAATACATCCAGCTGCTTTGCACCCGTTCCTCCGTACACAGTCACAATCCCACTATCCTGATAAGCAGAATGATAAGAGAAAACCGAGTAAGCTAGGCCCCTTTGTTCACGAACCTCTTGAAATAATCTTGAACTCATGCTTCCACCCAAAATATTATTTAAGGTAATTAGACTGTAGATGTCCTCGTGACCAACCTTTAAGCCTTCAAAACCAATACATAAATGGGCCTGCTCTGTCTCCTTTTTCCGAGAGATACGATTTGAATGGAAAACAGGTACATTTTCAGGAGTTTCATTATTTCCACCATAATAGGATCCAAAATACTTTTCCACTTCCTGAATAAATGATTCTGATACATTACCCGCTATCGAGATGACGACATTTTCAGGGGTGTATCTTTCATGGATATAATCTTTCAGTGATTCACTCGTAAACGTATTTAGGGTTTCTTCCGTCCCAAGAATCGGATATCCAAGCGGATGGGATTCAAAAACGGCCCTGCTTAATAAATCATGGACGATATCGTCTGGAGTATCTTCATACATTTTAATTTCTTCTAAAACAACATTTTTTTCTTTCTTTAATTCATCTTCAACAAAAGTGGAATTAAAAAACATATCAGCTAACACATCCAAGGCAAATTGAGAATGTGTATCAAGAACTTTTGCATAATAGCATGTGTATTCCTTAGAGGTAAAAGCATTTACCTGTCCACCAATGCTATCGAAGGATTCAGCAATTTCCTTAGCCGAACGCGAGGCAGTTCCTTTAAAAAACATATGTTCTAGAAAATGAGAAATCCCATTAGTTTGTGGATTTTCATTTCTGGAACCAGTTCCTATCCAAACCCCGATGGCAACAGATCGAACGGTAGGAATATTTTCTAATACGATTCTTACTCCATTTTGGCAAGTATATTTATTTATCATTGACTTCCTCCTGTCTATACAGTGAAACTTCAATTAGTGGGGGGATTCCCCCCCCACTGATTGTTAGTTGAACCAATCGGGCCTTTATGGGCAGTTGAGCCCCACTTATACTTATCCTTATTTTTCCTTCTAAGTCTTTAAGTGGGGGTCTTACTGCCCGTTAATGCGGGATAAACAGCAGCTGCTACTATTCCAATTATTTATTATACTTTCTTAGATATATTTTCTCCAACTTTCAGATATATCTTGCTTAAATTTATTTTAGGATTCGTTCCTCGCTCAATAAATCGGAAACGGTACCAATTTTTAAATTTTTTTGCTCAATTAAGGTGATTAAGCGATCAAGCGATTTTGCCGTTGATTCGGTTGGATGCATAAGGACTATTGAACCTTTATCGATTTTTGTTATCACTCGATTAATAAGTACTTCAGTAGAAGGTTTTTGCCAGTCCACTGTATCTACAGTCCACAAAACCGTTTTCATCTTTAATTCATCAGCCACTTTTATTGTTTCATCCCGGTAACTGCCACTGGGTGGTGCAAACCACACACATTTCTCTCCTGTTGCTGCCTCAATGATTTCATTGGTTTTTATCATTTGTTCTCTTGCCTGAGCAGCTGTCAGCCGTTTCATATCTGGATGGTTATATGAGTGATTTCCTATCTCATGCCCTGCACTCACAATCATTTTAGCAAGCTCTGGATTCTTTTTGGCCCAAT
The DNA here is from genome assembly GCF_031988165.1 of Neobacillus sp. Classification (NCBI taxonomy): domain Bacteria; kingdom Bacillati; phylum Bacillota; class Bacilli; order Caryophanales; family Bacillaceae; genus Neobacillus; species Neobacillus sp. Next base: position 192,406 of record NZ_DALZYO010000002.1, on the reverse strand, counting down.
TTCCTTCAAGAAAAAAACTAGTAGAAATATGATGTTTTTTTAAGGTTGCAAGCATTTCTGATAAATATTCATTCCCCCAGGCAACATTAATAATGAAGGTTACCATCGGTTTATCAGGATGACCTTTATAAATCGGAGATGGTGGCAAATCTCGCAATTGAACCTTTGGCTTTTCCTGGACGAATACTAATTTCTTTGGATCAAAAACGCCTTTTTGTTTCATATTTTTATATGAAGCTGCAATATCAACTCTAAGTCCATTATATCCAGGAATGGCCTTCCAGACTCTGTCAACTTTAGCATCGGAAGGTGGAATTTCATATGTAGGCGCATTTTTTATGATACTTTGATACAGCGAATCTGGCTGTTTGGCTGCAGGAAGAGCGGATTCTTTTAATGCTGTAACATATTTATTTACTATCGGATTGTTTACAGATATCCAAGCAGCTAAACATAAACTAATAAAAACACTTACCTTTTTCATCTACTTTTCCCCCTTTTATACAAATTATGTATAAACAGGACAAGGTAGAACGGGGGAAAAAGCCAGGTACATGGAAAAAGTCAGGGTTCCCCCTGACTTACTATCACAGCTTCCATAAACCTGAGTTTTATTACTGTTTTTCTTCAGCCTTTTCACGTTGTTCCTTTAATATCACTTTGCGTGAAAGGTTAACACGGCCTTGTTTATCAATTTCAGTTACTTTTACTAAAATTTCGTCGCCAATCTTAACAACATCTTCCACTTTTCCTACCCGCTCTTCAGCTAGTTCAGAAATATGGACGAGTCCGTCTTTCCCAGCAAAGATTTCCACGAAAGCACCAAATTTTTCAATCCGTTTAACCTTACCAAGGTATATTTCACCAACTACTACCTCACGAACAATATCTTCAATGATTTTCTTCGCCTTTTGGTTCATTTCTTGGTTGGTTGACGCAATAAACACGGTACCATCCTGTTCAATATCAATCTTAACGCCCGTTTCCTCAATAATCTTATTGATTTGTTTACCGCTCGGTCCGATGACATCACGGATCTTATCTGGGTTAATTGTCATCGTTAAAATTTTCGGTGCAAACTGAGACAGCTCTGCTCTTGGCTCCGTAATCGTAGCTAGCATAGAGTCTAAAATGTGCATTCTACCAACTTTCGCCTGCTGCAAAGCCTCTTCTAAAATTTCGCGAGAAAGGCCCTCAATTTTAATATCCATTTGAAGTGCCGTAACCCCTTTTGCAGTTCCAGCCACTTTAAAATCCATATCTCCTAAGTGGTCTTCCATTCCTTGGATATCAGATAAAACGGTATAATGCTCACCTGATTTTACAAGTCCCATGGCAATACCTGCTACAGGGGCTTTAATTGGCACACCTGCATCCATCATCGCCAATGTACTTGCACATATGCTAGCCTGAGATGTTGATCCATTGGATTCAAGAACCTCAGAAACAAGGCGAATGGTATATGGAAAGTCTTTTTCAGATGGAACAATCGGCTCAAGTGCCCGTTCACCCAAAGCACCATGTCCAATTTCACGACGGCCAGGTCCTCGGATCGGACCTGTCTCCCCAACACTAAAGGAAGGGAAGTTATAATGATGCATGAATCGCTTCTCCTCTTCAATACCTAAGCCATCAAGGATCTGTACATCCCCCATTGCACCAAGAGTACAAATACTTAAGGCCTGTGTTTGTCCACGTGTAAATAATCCTGAACCGTGGGTACGTGGTAAAATACTTACTTGTGAAGATAATGGACGAATCTCATCAATTTTACGACCATCTGGACGCACTTTTTCTACTGTAATTAAGCGGCGAACCTCACCTTTTACAATTTTGTCCAAAATTTGCTTGACTTGTTTCAAATCATCAGCAGTTGCTTCTTGTTCTTCAAACTTAGCCAAAACTTGATTTTTAACTTCTTTAATAGCATCTTCACGAGCATGCTTTTCTTGAACCTGAATCGCACTTATCATTTCTGCTTCGCACAATTCTCTAACTTCAGCTTCAAGCTCTTTATCTAGCTCAAACAAAGTAATCTGTCTTTTTTCTTTGCCAACCTCTGCAACAATTTTTTCTTGGAATTCAATTAATCGTATAATCTCATTATGGCCAAACATGATTGCTTCAAGCATTGTTTCCTCAGGAACCTCTAAAGCTCCTGCTTCTACCATGTTAATGGCATCTTTAGTACCTGCAACAGTTAAGTGGATGTCGCTCTGTTCTGCTTGTTCAACTGTTGGATTGACGACAAATTCACCGTTAACTCGGCCTACTACGACACCTGCAATTGGTCCCTCAAAGGGAATGTCAGATGTACTTAGTGCCAATGAAGATCCAAACATTGCAGCCATTTCTGTAGAACAATCTTGGTCCACACTCATAACAATACTAATCACTTGAACATCATTACGGAAGCCATCCGCAAAAAGCGGTCGAATTGGCCGGTCAATAAGGCGGCTGGCCAAAATAGCTTTTTCACTTGGGCGACCTTCCCGTTTGATAAAACCTCCAGGAATCTTACCAACTGCATACAAACGCTCTTCATAGTTAACTGTTAATGGAAAAAAATCCAAGTTTTTAGGTTCTTTTGAAGCAGTTGCAGTACTTAATACGGCAGTATCACCATAGCGAACCATTACCGCACCGTTTGCTTGTTTTGCCAATTGGCCGATTTCGACGGTTAACTTACGCCCAGCCCAGTTCATCGAATATTCATGTTTCGTTTGTTCCATAATATTACCCCTCTCTATCTAAATCAATTAGGAGGATGATGCGAAAGAATACTCAATCGCTAAAATCATCTTTCTAAATCTACCTTATATAAAAAAAGCCTTGAAAGCTTATTGTATAATTCAAATTCACTTATAGTATGCACATAAAAGTTCTGACTTAAAAATATGTATAAAAAATTCTTTATTTTGTCTAGTTCTAAAGCTTGGCTGATCAAGACACTTACACATTTTATCTTTTTAGGCTAATAAAAAAGCGGGAAAAATCCCGCTTCTGTTGACTAACGACGTAGACCAAGCTTATTAATTAACACACGGTATCGTTGAACATCTTTATTACGTAGGAAAGTCAAAAGATTACGACGTTTACCAACCATTTTCAAAAGACCGCGACGTGAGTGGTGATCTTTCTTGTGTGTACGTAAGTGATCGTTCAAATTGTTAATTGATTCCGTAAGGACAGCGATTTGAACTTCAGCAGATCCAGTGTCGCCTTCATGAGTTTTGTACTCATTGATAAGTTCATTTTTACGTTCTTGAGTGATTGCCATCCAGATTCACCTCCTAAATTTTCATATCCCCTGTTACCGAGCAAGCGTCGGTGACTCGACTTGCCAAGCAAAGGTTGTTTTTAATACGTAGTTAAGAATACATCTTTTCACTGCAAAAAGCAAGTTAAAACCTTATTATATTGTAAGAAATACTTCTATACAGCAGCAAATTCAGGAAGATTGTCGATTCTTTTTAAAGTAGAGTATGGCATTTTGTTTATCATTTTCTATTTGAATAACAAGTTCTTCTATACCTGGGAATTTTTGTTCTCTCCGTAAATATAGATGCCATTCGATAACAACTTCATTTCCATAAATCTCGCTGTCAAAGTCAAACAAATGAACCTCAACTGATTGCTTTAAGGCTTCCTTATTAAAGGTTGGCTTGAAACCAACATTACAAACACCATAATGCCAATCATTATTTACCTTCATCCTTACCGCATAAACTCCGAGTGGTGGAATAATATATTCATCATTTATGTCCACATTCGCAGTTGGAAAACCAATTGTCCTACCTCGTTTATCTCCATGAATGACTACTCCTGACGTTGTATACCTTCGGCCTAGAAGAGTTGAAAGCTCATCAGTTCTGCCATTCCTAAGCAAGTTACGAATTCTTGTAGAGCTAACCTTTTCATCATCCTGGGTAAACTTTGGGACGACAGAATAAGTAAATTTATCTCTTGAGTGGAATGGCATTGTTTCCATTGTTCCTTTACCCATCCGTCCATATGTAAAATCAAATCCAGCCACAACATGCTTTACATTAAGGCTAATGACAAATTGATCAATAAATTCCTGCGGCAGCAAATTAGCAAATTCTTCAGTAAAATGAATAATAAATAGATAATCTACACCTAGTTCTTCAATAATATTTATTTTTTCTTCCAAAGGGGTAATATACTGTACATGCATATGATTCTTTCCTAATACTACTGATGGATGCGGATCAAACGTCATGACAGCACTAGATAAACCTCTAGATTCTGCTTGTCTTTTTGCCTCAATTATAACCTGTTGGTGTCCGCGATGTACTCCATCGAAATAGCCAAGGGCCATTGATAACGGAGGAAATTCTTTGTTTTCTGTATTATATGGAAAATTAATCCTTATCACTTCCAACTGAAACTCACCTTTTCTATATCGTAACCTTTTATTCTATCTCATTTCTTAACACCTTAACTGGTTTAAGCAGGTCTGGCTTGTTAGGATGTTTTGCATAAATCGCTATGGCCAGTCCGTCTTTCGTTTCCGCAATAATAGGTCCGTTCGTTGTCTTTAAATGTTCTGGTATTTGTAGTAGTGCACCATTTTTCACTTTCTCTGCTACTTTATCATTAATCAGTAATTTCGGCAAATGAGAAAGTGCTGTTTCTAATGGTTTTAATACAGTGGCAATAGCTCCCGCTTCCATTATCTTTTCAACCTCAGCAAATGTTAGGCAATCGGCAAGCATATAGGAAGCTGATTGAATCCTAGTCAGATTTGACATATGGGCAGGATACCCAAGGCATTCTCCAATCATGACCGCTAATGTCCGAATATAGGTCCCCTTGCTACAGCTGACTCTAAACCTAAATTGAATGGTCTCTCCGGTAAATTCTGTTCGATCATCTAGGAGTTGAATAGAATAAATCTTCACCTTTCTAGTAGGCCGTTCCACTTCAATCCCTTTCCGGGCATATTCATAGAGGCGGACGCCTCCAACTTTTACAGCTGAAAACATTGGTGGAGTTTGCTCAATTTCCCCTGTTAATGAATCAAGAACCTTCTGAATTTCTTCACGCTGTATTGTCCGATTTACGAATTTCTTTTCAACTAAGTCACCCGAGGCATCTTCAGTTGTTGTCGAAAACCCAATGGTCACTTCACCCTCGTATGCCTTCCCAGCTTCGGTTATATATTCTGCAACCTTTGTTGCTTTTCCAATACAAATAGGAAGAACACCTGTCACATCAGGATCAAGAGTACCTGTATGGCCAATCTTTTTTGTTTTTAATATTTTCCTTAACTTAAAGACACAGTCATGCGAAGTTAGCCCCGCAGGCTTAAGAAATGGTAAAATACCTTCCACATTATTCGCTCCAATCCTAATAATATCTAAAAAAATGGATAGACATTTGTCTATCCATTTACCTTAAAATTTTTGTGAGGAATTTATAAAAATGAACTTACTCTTCTTCATTCTTTTCCAAAGGTTTGTCATCTGTATGGAGTTCATGAAGAAGTGTCTCAATTCGATTTCCATAATCGACTGATTCATCCCATTCAAAAATGATTTCAGGTGTTTTACGCAAACGAATACGTTGACCAATTTCAGTTCGAATAAAACCTTTTGCTTTGGCCAGTCCTTTTAAGGTGTTGTCTCTTTGCTCTTCATCACCTAATACAGAAATATATACTTTGGCTTGTTGTAAATCTCCCGTTACTTCAACGTCGGTAACCGTCACAAATCCGATCCGCGGATCTTTGATTTTACGACTTATGATATCACCTAGTTCTTTTTTCATTTGTTCTCCAACACGATTTGCTCTGTGGCTCATCACATTCACCTCTTAACTTAAAGCCATTCAATCTCGGTGATCGTTCTTTCTATTTCTGGAAATGAGTCGATTAGTTTTAATGCGTTTTGCAATTCCAACTCTGATGAAATCCGTGAGGAGGTGACGACAACAATGGCTATTTTGGTCCTCTGCCATACATCCTGGTAGCCGACTTCTGCCACGGATACATTAAATTTCTGTTTTAATCGTGTAAGGATCCGTTGTAAAACAGCACGTTTCTCTTTTAAAGAATGTGCGTCATAGATCATACATTCACAAACAGCTGAGCCTATCCTCATTTCCGTTCAATTTCTTCCATTACGTAGGCTTCAATAATGTCTCCTTCTTTAACATCATTGAAGTTTTTAATTGTTATACCACATTCATAACCTTGCGCAACTTCTTTGGCATCGTCCTTAAATCGTTTTAATGCGTCAATTTGTCCTTCAAAAGTGACAACACCGTTACGAATTAAACGAATGCCGCTATCACGGGTAATTTTTCCATCCGTTACATAAGATCCAGCAATCGTACCAACCTTCGATACTTTGAATGTCTGGCGAATTTCAGCTTGACCAATAATCTTCTCTTGGAATTCAGGATCAAGCATACCTTTCATTGCTGCTTCAATCTCTTCGATAACTTTGTAGATAATTCGGTGTAGACGAACGTCTACTTTTTCAGCTTCCGCGGCACGTTTGGCATTTACATCTGGGCGGACGTTAAAGCCGATAACAATTGCATTTGAAGCAGCAGCTAAACTAATATCTGACTCATTAATGGCACCTGCGCCACTATGAATAATTTTAATATTAACACCTTGAACATCAATTTTCTGCAAGGACGCAGCAACGGCTTCAGCGGAACCTTGAACATCTGCTTTTAAGATGATGTTTAAGTCCTTCATTTCACCTTGCTTCAATTGCTCAAATAGATTCTCAAGACTGACAATCGATTTCTCCCCGCGGTGGGCGGCTAATGCTTGCTGGGCGCGTGCCTCGCCTACTTGACGAGCTGTTTTTTCATCATCAAATACTACAAAGCGGTCACCAGCCTGTGGCACATCACTAAGTCCAGTTATCTCCACCGGAGTTGAAGGACCGGCTTCTTTTACGCGGCGTCCGATATCATTGACCATTGCACGAACACGGCCAAATGTATTACCGACAACAATTGGATCACCAATTTTCAATGTACCGTTTTGAACAAGAAGGGTAGCTACTGAACCGCGACCTTTATCCAACTGGGCTTCAATAACTGTACCAACCGCATTTCTTTTTGGATTTGCCTTATATTCTTCCACTTCACCAACAAGTAGAATCATTTCAAGAAGCTGGTCGATTCCTTCACCTTTTTTTGCGGATAGAGGTACAAAAATCGTATCTCCTCCCCAAGCTTCAGCTACTAATCCATGCTCGGTCAATTCCTGCATGACACGGTCGGCATTAGCTGCTTCTTTATCCATTTTATTAACCGCAACAATAATGGGAACTTCAGCTGCTTTAGCATGGTTAATCGCTTCAACGGTTTGCGGCATGACACCGTCATCTGCTGCAACTACAAGAATCGTGATATCCGTAATCTTTGCACCACGAGCCCGCATTGTTGTAAATGCTGCGTGTCCTGGAGTATCAAGGAAGGTAATTTTCTTACCATTTTCGACTACTTGATAGGCACCGATATGCTGAGTAATTCCACCAGCTTCGCCTTCGGTTACCTTTGTGTTTCGAATCGAATCAAGCAACGTTGTTTTACCATGGTCAACATGCCCCATGATTGTTACAACAGAAGGTCTTTCCACTAATTCTTCCGCTGTGTCTTCTGTAAAATACACTTCAAGGTCGGTTGTATCAATTTTAATTTCTTCTTCTACCTCAACCCCATACTCACCAGCAATCAATTCAATCGCATCTTTATCTAAACCTTGATTAATTGTTGCCATCACGCCAAGTAAGAAGAGCTTTTTAATGATTTCTGAAGGCTCGCGATATAGTTTTTTCGCAAGCTCTGCCACCGTTAGTGATTCACTATAGGTAATTTTAGCAGGAAGCTCCTTTTCTTTCTTCTTTTGCGGTGGTTGAGTTTGCTGAACTGGTGTATGAACTTTCTTCTTTTTATTATTATTATTAAAACGATTTTGGTTATTATTATAAGGCTTTGCTTTCGCTTTATCAGCACTACTGAAGACTTTGTTTTCTTTTGCCTGAGAATCCTGAGTTTGCTTTTTTCCTTCAAACGTCTTTGGAGGAGAGACTACTTTTACCTTGCTAGGGGTAGCTTTTTTGTCAGCATCTTCCTCAAAAGCTTTAGGAGTTGTTTTCGACTGCACTTGTGGCTTTTGACCTGATTGGGCAGGTCTTTGGTTTGGACGTTGTTGCTGCTGAGTTGGCCGATTGTTTGATCGTTTTTGCTGCTGACCATTACCCTGTTTTTGCTGTGAACTATTTACCTGTTTTTGCTGCGTACTCACCACTGATTTTTCCTGTGGCGAATTAGGTTCATTTTTATTGTAAGCTGCATCAAGCTTTTTAATGTCTGCATCTTCTATTGTGGCCATATGGTTATTAACCTCTATATTCATTTCTTTTAATTTTGTAATGATCTCTTTACTTGAAATATTGTGTTTTTTTGCGTATTCATAAACACGGATTTTACTCATATTTTCACCCCCGCTAGATTTAATCGAGCAACGTTATCAATTTTTTCGCAAATCCATCATCCATAACAGCTACAACAACGCGGGCTTCTTTGCCAATTGCTTGACCAAGAAGATGACGGTCTTCCACCATTTTAAATGGAACCTCATAAGAATTACATTTATCCGTAATTTTTTTAGTCGTATTTGCAGATGCATCTGCGGATAATAAAACGAGTTTTGCTTTGCCGTTCCGGATTTCCTTGACGGTTAGTTCCTCACCAGTTGTGATTTTACGCGCTCGATTGGCCAAGCCAAGCAATGACATCCATTGATTTTGTTTCATTTGGATGGTCAGTTCTCCTTCTCTATTAATTCAAGTAGTTCTTCATATATAGAATCATTTATAGAAACCTCTAAATGATTAGACAAGGTGTTTTTTTTCTTGGCTAGTAGGACAGCTTCTTTGTCCTTTGATAGGTATGCGCCTCTGCCGGATTTTTTTCCAGTTAAATCGATGGAAACGTCTCCTTCTTTGGTGCGAACGATGCGAACAAGTTCTTTTTTCGGTTTCATTTCACCGGTAGCCACACACTTACGCATAGGAACTTTTTTTCTAGGGTTCACACGTTTCACCTCTACTTTAATCTAATTCTTCTTCAAAATCGAAATCAGTATCAACCTGGTCATCAAAAAGCCTAATTGTTTCTTCTCGTGGATATATACCTATCTCACGTGCTTCCGTTTCCGATTTGATATCAATTTTCCAGCCTGTTAATTTAGCAGCTAAGCGGGCATTTTGACCGCGCTTGCCAATTGCAAGGGACAACTGATAATCCGGGACAATCACCGTTGTGGCTTTTTCATTTTCATTTACAATAACATCGAGCACTTTAGAAGGGCTGAGCGAATTTGCAACAAAGACAACCGGATCATCAGACCATTTCACAATATCGATTTTTTCACCCTTTAATTCATTGACGACTGCCTGAACCCTGGTTCCTTTTGGTCCGACACAAGATCCGACTGGATCGACTTCAAGATTATCTGAATGGACGGAAATCTTCGAGCGATCACCCGCTTCACGGGCAACAGATTTAATTTCTACTGTACCGTCATAAATTTCAGGTACTTCAATTTCAAATAATCGTTTTAATAATCCCGGGTGGGTCCGCGATACAAAGATTTGTGGACCTTTTGTGGTTTTTTCGACTTTGGTAATAAATACCTTTATACGATCATGCGGCTTATATCGTTCATTTGGCATTTGTTCATTTACTGGTAATAATGCTTCTATTTTTCCAAGGCTGACATAGATAAATTTTGAATCTAGCCTCTGAACAATACCTGTCATAATATCTTCTTCACGGTCAATGAATTCAGAGTAAATAATTCCTCGTTCTGCTTCTCTAACTCGCTGTGTAACTACTTGTTTTGCCGTTTGGGCGGCTATTCTTCCGAAATCCTTTGGAGTGACCTCCATTTCAACTACATCTTCTACCTGGTAGTTTGGATTAACTCGTCTAGCATCCTCGATAGATATTTCCAGACGTGGATCAAATACCTGGTCAACAACCTCTTTACGTGCAAAAACACGCATTGAACCTGCTTGTAAATTTAAGTCGATGCGAACATTCTGGGCCTGATTGAAATTTCGACGATATGCCGATACTAGTGCTGCCTCAATCGCTTCAATTAAAATATCTCTGGAAATACCTTTTTCTCTTTCCAGTATAGTAAGAGCATCTAATAATTCGCTGCTCATTTGCTTGTATCCCCCTAATCTTTTTTCAATTTTTCTTTCGTTATGAAAAAATAACAGCTAGTCGTGCATTCGCCACTTTTTCAAAAGGTATTTCTATGGTTTTCTTACGAGTTTTGATTTTGACTTCAATTTTAAGATGCTGCCCATCAAATTCAAGCAATGTCCCCTCGAAGTTTTTTTCGCCATCAATTGGCTCATAGGTTTTGATAAAGACATTTTTGCCGATTGCCTTTTGAAAATCTTTTTCTTTTTTTAATGGACGCTCTGCTCCAGGAGAGGACACTTCTAGAAAATAATTATGGGGAATTGGATCGATTTCATCGAGTTTTTCGCTTAGTCGTTCACTGACAAGTCCGCAATCCTCAATATCAACACCCTTATCTGAATCTATATATACGCGAAGAAACCAGCTTTTTCCTTCTTTCACATACTCGATTTCTACCAATTCCAATCCTAATTCAAGCATAATCGGCGCGGCAAGCTCTTCCACTACTTCCGTTACTTTGCTCATACTTAACCTCCTTTTTTCGATATTATTCACCCATATTGTATGTAGTTCACGGAAAGTTTTATTAAGTTACATAAAAAACGTAAATAGAGTTCCACGCTACCACCTATTCCTGAAAATACAATGGATTCAATGCGATAGCATAACCTAATAAAGGCGGTGTGAGCAGAGCTGCATTTCACTTTATTTGTTGTGTGAAATGTAAATTTTTCACTCAGATAGAATATCCTAGTTCGTTTTTGCGGCGCTCCGCCCCTTTTCCATACAAAAATAATCTACACAAAAACGAAAGAGCGGGTTTCCCCACTCTTGAACACGAGAGTATTTCTTAGTATTTCCAATAAAACTATACCATAACCAACAATTATATGCAAATGAATCCCAAAGCAGAAGCACCTTAATCAGGGGCGGTAAGCTTGACGCTAGTGGTGTCGTATCTAGGTTTTACTTCATTAGAACAACGAAAGTTGATTTTGCTCTGGAAGGGATTTTAGACAGCCTTGTTTGTCTAAATATTCAAGAATGGTCTTAGATACCTTCCCCCGCTGCTGCAAATCTTCTTTCGATAAAAATTCTCCACCTTCTCTAGCCTTAACGATATTAAACGCAGCGTTTGTTCCTAGACCAGGTATCGAATTAAAAGGTGGAATTAATGAATTTCCATCAATAATAAATTCTGATGCATCGGATTTATATAAATCATAATTTTGGAAAGAAAAGCCTCTTTCAGTCATTTCAAGTGCTAGCTCCAAAACGGTTAGCAGGTTTTTCTCTTTATTTGAAGCCTCTAAACCCTTTGCATTTATTTCTTCAATTTTTGCCCGAATAGCCTCTGAACCACGCGACATCGCTTCAATGTCAAAATCCTCTGCTCTGACAGTAAAGTAGGCAGCATAATATAGCAGTGGCAGATGGACCTTAAAATAGGCAATTCGAACCGCCATTAATACATACGCTGCAGCGTGCGCCTTAGGAAACATGTATTTAATCTTTTTGCAGGAATCGATGTACCATTCCGGTACTTCGTTTTTTCGCATTTCCGCTTCCATTTCTTCGCTTAAGCCTTTTCCTTTACGGACGGATTCCATAATTTTGAAAGCAAACGATGGATCCAGCCCCTGATAGATCAGGTAAACCATGATATCATCACGGCAGCCAATTACTTCACTTAAGTTACATGTTTGATTATGAATTAACTCTTGCGCATTTCCAAGCCAAACGTCGGTGCCATGTGAAAGCCCAGAAATCTGAACGAGCTCTGAGAAGGTAGTTGGTTTCGTATCTTCAAGCATCTGCCTTACGAATCTGGTTCCAAACTCTGGGATCCCTAGAGTCCCGGTTTTACACATGATTTGTTCTTCTGTTACCCCTAATGATTCGGTGTTGCTAAAGATTTTCATCACTTCTGGGTCATCGGTTGGGATGGTTTTCGGGTCCATACCACTCAGATCCTGAAGCATCCTGATAACTGTCGGATCATCGTGACCAAGGATATCTAGTTTTAATACGTTATCATGGATGGAATGGAAATCAAAATGTGTTGTCTTCCATTCAGAATTTCTATCATCAGCCGGGAATTGAATGGGTGAAAAATCATAAACATCCATGTAATCAGGGATAACGATAATTCCACCAGGGTGCTGTCCCGTCGTTCTTTTAACCCCGGTACAGCCGGAAGCAAGTCGTTCCACTTCTGCATTACGCATCTGTAAATTGTTTTCTTGTTGATAGGCTTTTACATAACCAAACGCTGTTTTATCTGCAACCGTACCAATTGTCCCTGCACGGAATACATTATCTTCACCAAACAGGACCTTCGTAAAGTTATGAGCACGCGGTTGATACTCACCCGAAAAGTTTAAATCGATATCGGGAACTTTATCTCCCTTAAAGCCGAGGAACGTTTCGAATGGGATATCATGTCCGTCCTTGCGGTATTTATCTCGGCAATGTGGGCAATCTTTATCGGGTAAATCAAAACCTGAACCAACAGATCCATCATTAAAAAACTCTGAATGCTTACAGCTTGGGCACACATAATGTGGTGGCAGTGGATTTACTTCTGTTATCTCGGTCATTGTTGCAACAAGGGATGAACCGACAGATCCACGTGAGCCTACAAGGTAACCATCATCAAGTGACTTTTTAACAAGCTTATGAGAGATTAAATATATGACAGCAAATCCATGTCCGATAATACTTTTTAATTCCTTTTCAAGCCTTGCTTCAACAATTTCAGGGAGTGGGTCTCCGTAGATTTTGCGTGCCATCTCATAGCTCATTTCACGCATTTCTTCATCCGCGCCTTCAATTCTTGGAGTATATAAATCATCTTTTATCGGTTTTATGACCTCAATCATATCGGCAATTTTATTCGAGTTTGTGACGACAATTTCCTTTGCCTTTTCTTTACCTAAAAACGAGAAGGAATCGAGCATTTCGTTGGTTGTTCGAAAATGGACATCAGGAAGCTCGTGCCGATTCAGCGGGTTAGCGCCGCCTTGTGAGCTGATTAATATTTTGCGATAAATTTTGTCGTTTTCATTTAAATAATGAACATTTCCCGTTGCCACTACTGGAAGTCCTAATTTATCGCCTAGTGCAACTATTTTCGTAATGATATCTTCCATAGCCTTTTCATCACGGACCAATTCCATTTCAATCAACGGGGCATTTATTTCCTTAGGCATTACCTCAAGATAGTCATAAAAATGGGCATGGGCTTCTACTTCCTCAGGAGACTTTTGCATCATCCCTTCGAATACTTCACCTTTATTACAGCCAGATCCCACTAAGATTCCTTCACGATATTTTTGTAAGACCGACCTAGGAATTCTTGGAACTCTGTAAAAATACTCAATGTGAGAAATCGAAACGAGTTTAAATAAGTTTTTTAACCCAGCTTCGGTTTGTGCTAAAAGTGTGCAATGATATGGACGAGCACGTTGATAGGCATTTCCTTTTCCCATGTTGTTATTAAATTCGTCATGGTACTCTATCCCCTTTTCAAGGGCATCTTTTAACATCTTTAACAATAAATATCCGGTTGCTTCTGCATCATATATTGCCCGGTGGTGTTGGGTTAGTTCAATGTCAAATTTCTTTGTTAAAGTATTTAAGCGGTGGTTTTTCAGCTCTGGATAAAGAAATCGGCCGAGTTCAAGTGTATCAATGACTGGGTTTTTCGCTTTTTCCAATCCGATTTTTTTATAACCGACATTGAGGAATCCCATATCGAAGGAAGCATTATGGGCGACTAAAACCGCATCCTCCGCCCAGTCATAAAACCTTTTGAGGACTTCTTCCACTTCTGGTGCATTTTGCACCATATCATCAGTAATACCGGTCAGATTTATGGTTGTTGCAGATAACCGATGATGTGGGTTAGCAAAGGATTCAAACCGGTCAATGATCTCCCCTTCCTTCACCTTCACAGCAGCAAGCTCGATAATCGTATTATAAACAGCTGAAAGACCTGTGGTTTCAACGTCAAAAACGACATAGGTATCTTCTACTAATAACCGGTGAGCGTCATTGTAGGCAATGGGTACACCATCATCGACTAAATTAACTTCAACTCCATATAGAATCTTAATATCATTTTTCTTTCCTGCTCCATATGCCTCGGGAAAAGATTGGGCAATAGCATGGTCGGTCACGGCAATAGCTTTATGACCCCATTTTTTCGCTTGAGCAATTAGGGCACTTACTGGTGTTACAGCATCCATCTGACTCATAGGAGTATGAAGGTGAAGTTCAACACGTTTTTCATCTTCTGGTGCGGTATCCTTACGACCAATTGGCTTGAATTCATTAATATCATTGCCAATCATGACAAGGTCACGAACAAAGGTATCGTTTTGAATGCTTCCACGGACCCTTACCCACATTCCTTTTTTCACATGCTGGAACAGGGCAGCATCCTCTTTATCACGAGAAAACATTTTTACCATGATAGAGCTTGTGTAATCAGTAATCTTAAAAGTTAAAAGGGAACGCCCACTTCTTAACTCCCGTATATCTGCATCGAAAATGTAACCTTCAACTGCTACTCTTCTCTCTTCATCGACGATATCAATTAGACTGCGCAGGTCACTATCATCTTTAATGGTTAATCCAATCGATAACGGACCAACAGGACCATCTCCTGCACCTTGTTCCTTTTCAGCTTCCTTCTTTTGTATCTCAACCATTGCCAACAGGGCACGTTCCTGATCTTCCTTTTGCTTAGCAAGTAAAAATTGTTGATATTCCTCATTTTTTTCATCAGTCTTTATGTCTGTCTCGATTGCCATTAGTGGAAAACCGATGGATTGAAATACCTCACCAATTACTGGGCCATATTTACGTTTTAGCGCCAGTCCTTCTGCCTCATTTCTTACGGAAATCGTTAACTTATTCCCGCTAACTTCTGGTAATTGCTCATTTAAAAGCTTCAAAAGCGGCGGAGATATTCCATCAATTTGCTGAATGGAGTAACTCCAATATTCTTGGATTAATTCCGGTGTAAATAATTGATTGGATACTTGGATACTGTAAGAAATTGCTGCGATATTCGAAAATGTTCTCTCTAACTGAGTTGTAAATCGGAGATAAACATTGTAAGGTAGGATTTTTTCAAATAAGAATTGAAAATGCCACTTTCTAGCTTTCTTTTCAACCAATAATCGTTCAATTTGCGCATTGTTGAAATGCACTACTACAGCATCCTCTACCAATTGCAGCTGCTGGAGCAAGAGTTGGAATCGCTCTTTATTGCCTAGGGCAGGTTCGCTCATCGTCTCTCTCCCATCTATATAAAATCAAAAATTTTTTATCTATGTCAAAAAATAATTATATCATATGACCCGAAATGATTCGGCTTTATTCGACAGAAATCTTTATCCATTTTTGAAACTAATTCAGAAAAACAAAAAGAGACCGCAATAATTACGGTCCCTCTCCTTATTACAAGAAGAATCTCTGTATATCATTCCAGGTTACAACGAGCATCAGTAACATCAGAAGGGCGAATCCAATAAAATGGACCATTCCTTCCTTCTGGCGATCAATTGGCTTTCCTCTTACTGCTTCAACTGCAAAAAACATTAATCGACCACCATCAAGCGCTGGAATTGGTAATAAATTCATGATCCCTAAATTAATACTTAATATCCCAGCCCATTTCATTAAGTAATAAACTCCTGATTTGGCGACTTCAGCAGTTGAATTGTAAATTCCAACAGGACCAGATAACGCATCAATTGAAAACTGTCCGGTAACAAGCTTGCCAACCATTACAAATATTTGCTTTGTCCAGAAATAGATTTCTGTGAAACCAGATTTAACTGCTTGGATTGGTGATTTTTCGACAGGACTGTAAACACCGATGATTCCCATTTTCTTACCGTCAACTGTTTTTTCAAGCGGGGTGACTGGAATTTCCTTTTCTTTGCTATCACGAACCACCGAAAAATTAAGTTTTTCATTTGGGTTTTTTCGAATGATTTCAACAACATCAGACCAGTTCGAAATTTCTGCGCCATTAATGCTCTGAACGATATCACCTTTTTTAAGGCCAGCAGCATTTGCCGCACCATCTGGGGTTATTACACCCAATTTTGGTTCATTTGACTGCACCCCCTGGAAGAGGGCAATGATGATAAATACAACAAAGGCTAGAACAAAATTCATCATCGGTCCGGCAAAAATGGCCATGAATCTTTGTGGTAATGTCTTAGAGCCAAATTGACGGTCAATTGGGGCAATTTGTGATTCAACCCCATTTTCAATGATGACTGCCTTTGGATTTATAGAAAATGTTCGTAAGTTTTCATTTTCATCTTCTGGAAATCCCTTAATGACTAATTCCTGTTCAATATCAGCATACTCCACTTCAACAATTCGACAGTTTGGATATTTTTCTTTATTATTTAGGATTATTTTGTCTACTTTATCTTCCTTATCAAGTAAAAGTCCAATTCGATATCCTGGTTTTATTTCAACCATCTCTGGATCTTCGCCTGCCATTCGGACAAATCCACCAATTGGTAATAAGCGAATGGTATAGGTAGTTTCTCCTTTTTTATGAGTAAACACTTTAGGACCCATACCGATAGCAAACTCGCGGCAGAGGATTCCTGCCCTTTTTGCGAAGATGAAGTGTCCTAATTCATGGAAGAAGACGAGTGCGCCAAAAATGACAATAAAGGCTATAACTGTACTCAAAAATAAAACCACCTTTTTTTAAGATAGGAAAAATCTCCTTAACTTCGATACTTGTCTTGCGAACGGGCCAAAATCGAACGCTTCTGCTTATTTATAGAAGTGAATGTACATACTGTCTCGTTTCTTTATCTACCTCTTGAATTGTTGCTAAGCTAGGGTGCTCCATTGTTTGATGGGTATTGAGTGCCTTCTCAATCAAATCTTCAATTTGAAGGAAACGAATTTTCCCCGCCAAAAATGCCGCTACTGCAGCCTCGTTGGCAGCATTCAATACTGTTGGCATTGTCCCGCCTTTTTCCCCCGCCCAGTAAGCAAAGTGCAGACAGCGAAACCTTTCAACATCCATTTCCTGAAAATTTAATTTTCCAATACTCGCCAAATCCAAGCGATTTGCAGCTAAACGCGGCAGGCGATCGGGATAGGTAAGGGCATATTGAATTGGGACTCTCATATCCGGTGATCCAAGTTGAGCAATGATACTGCTGTCATGAAATTCAACCATCGAATGAATGATACTTTCCTTATGGAGCAGTACATCAATTTTTTTATAAGGCATGTTAAACAACCAATGGGCCTCAATCACTTCCAACCCTTTATTCATCATTGTAGCTGAATCAACCGTGATTTTAGCTCCCATTGACCAATTAGGGTGGTTAAGCGCCTCTTCGACAGTAACAGTTTCTAACTCCTTACGAGAGCGTTCACGAAAGCTTCCGCCAGACGCTGTTAGAATTAGGCGTTCAATATTTTTTTCCTTTTCCCCTTGCAGCGCCTGAAAAATGGCAGAATGCTCACTATCAACTGGCAGCAGAGAAACATGATTCCTTTTGGCTGCCTCCATGACTAAATGGCCTGCGGTAACGAGTGTCTCTTTATTGGCAATGGCAATTATCTTCCCACATTCAATCGCTTGTAATGTAGAATTTAGCCCAACACTTCCCAAAACTGCATTGACAAGTATGTCCGCTTTTTCATAAACCGCTATTTCAACTAATCCATCCTCACCATAAGTGAACTTAGTAGTCGGAAATTCAGCTTTTAATGTATTACAATCACTTTTCGTTTGTACAGATACAAACTCTGGCTGAAATTCAACAATCAATTTCCGAGCCAAATCGATATTTTTACCAACTGAAAAAGCAGCTACTTTAAATTCTGTAGGATGTTCGCGAATAATATCTAACGTTTGCGTGCCAATTGAACCCGTGGCACCTAATAAACTAATGACTTTCAATAATTTCAACTCCTAAAAAGAAAAGAACAAGCGCTTTTTACCAAAGGTGGAACAAGTGTAATATAGGCCAAACAAATATTAGGCTATCAAAGCGGTCAAGGATTCCTCCGTGACCTGGTAAAATTTTACCCGAGTCTTTTACATTAAAATGACGCTTAAATGCAGATTCAACAAGATCACCAATTTGTCCAAAAACAGACAATACAACTGTAATTCCGATGATTGAGCCTTTTATATCCGTGAATAATACAAATAAAATGGCAACAAATACGGCACAAACAACACCGCCTAAAGATCCTTCAATGGTTTTATTGGGACTGATTTCAGGCCAAAGCTTTCTCTTCCCCACTGCTTTTCCAATAAAGTATGCACCTGAATCTGTCGCCCAAATCATAAATAAGGAATATAAAATATAGACAAGTCCTCCATCCACTCTAGTCTCAAATAAAAAGTAAAAACCTATACCAACATAGACAGCAGACAAGAGGGAAAATGATGCATCTTCAAATGTAAAACGATTCTTAGTTATAACTGTATACGTAAATAATAAAAGGATAAATACTATACACAGTTCTATTTTTGAATAATAAAAGGAATCTAATACGTGGTTATATTCCGCTGGGAAAAGAAGAACCCAAAGAAACAAAACCGTTAGCAGTCCGTATCCAGAAAAGATGTTAAGATTCTTCATTTTAAATAACTCATATAGCCCAATGGTCGCTAAAAAATACGTTAATAGTATAAGTGGAAATCCACCAAAGTAAACAATTGGCAAAAACAACGCCGCAGCAACTACTCCTGTTATGACTCTTTGCTTCATCAGATATTTCAACACCTTCTATGTTCTATTAAAGGTTCATACAGCTAACCCTTATTAAAAAAAGAACCATTTCTCAACCAGCCTTTATATGATAAATGCAGAACAATACATTATATTCCACCATACCGACGCTGGCGTTTTTGGAATGCTTCAATCGCTTCTAACAAATGATCCTCACTAAAATCTGGCCATAATACATCAGAAAACCAAAACTC